>JAVEWI010000026.1:0-10956 GCA_034004625.1 Bdellovibrionales bacterium | reverse complement strand
TCTGGAATGGACGGAAAGCGGTATCGAAGGCGCGTGGAAATACGTGAACCGCGTCTGGCGTCTGGCGACCCAGCCCGTAAACCCCGCACAGGCGGGCGGCAAGGCGGATAACGACGCAATGCGCCGCAAAATCCACAAAACCATTCAGGAAATGACACAGGATCTGGATCGTTTCCATTTCAACAAATCGGTTGCCCGCCTGCGCGAATTGTCAAACGCGATCGAAGATTTCAGCAATGCCGGCGGCGATGCCGATATCCGCCGCGAAGGTATCGAAACGCTGATTAAAATCATGGCACCGCTAATGCCGCATTTGGCCGAAGAACTTTGGGCGCATATGGGCCACAGCACGCTGGTGGTTGAAGAGCCTTGGCCCAAAGCGGATACCAGCTTGCTCGCCAACGAAACCGTCACCATCGCCATTCAGGTGAACGGCAAAATGCGCGCGACGGTACAATTGCCGCGCGACATTGCGCAGCAGGATGCGGAAAAAGCAGCATTGGACGACCCCGCCGTGCAAAAAGCATTGGAAGGCAAAGCGCCCAAGAAAATCATCGTGGTGCCGAACAGGATTATCAATGTGGTTGGCTAATCCCCTGCGTGCCGCAACGGTCGGCCTTTTTTGCTTGCTGCCCGCGGCTTGCGGGTTTCAGCCGATGTATGCCGCGCCCGATAGCGCTGCGCAAAAAAGCGTCGCCGCGCATTACGCCGATATTGAAATCCTGAACATCCCCGACCGTGACGGGCAGCATTTGCGCAATGCGCTGATCGACCGTTTATACGTGGCGGGGCGTCCGGCATCTGCACGCTACGCGCTTGAAATCGCGCCGCTTGACACCACGCTGACCAATCAGGCGGTGCGCAAGGACGCAACCTATACCCGCGCCCTGATGCAGATTTCAACCACGCTGCGCCTGCGCGACCGCCAGACGGATACGGTTGTTTTGCAGCGTACCGAAAGGGCGCAGGGCAGCTATAACCTGCTCGACAACCAATTCGCCACAATTTCATCGCGCAGCAGCCTGAACGACCGTTTGCTGGATGAACTGGCGGACAGCATCCAGACCACCCTGGCGCTGCATTTCCGCGCCGTGCAATCAAACAGCGCGGCAGACTGATGGTTAAACTCGCGTTCAAGGCCATTGACGGTTTCGCCAAAAACCCGCCGCCCGATATGCTGGCCGTGCTGGTTTACGGGCCGGACGAGGGATTGATCCGCGAACGCCTGAACCTGCTGACCCGCCATGTTGTGCCGGATGCGAATGACCCCTTTGGCGTGGTTGAATTTTCATCTGAC
Organism: Bdellovibrionales bacterium; assembly: GCA_034004625.1. Classification (GTDB taxonomy): domain Bacteria; phylum Pseudomonadota; class Alphaproteobacteria; order Micavibrionales; family UBA2020; genus UBA2020. Next base: position 9,659 of record JAVEWI010000026.1, on the reverse strand, counting down.
GAATTGGGCGACAGCCCGTCGCGTTTGCTGGACGAAGCGCAATCCATCTCCATGATGGGCGGACGCCGCGTGGTGCGTTTGCGTGATGCGGATGACAAAAACCTCAATGCCATCAAAACAGCCATCACCGCCCTGCGAGACGGGGACAATCTTGTATTGGTCTCCGCCGGTGAATTGCCGCCGCGTTCTGGCCTGCGCCAGTTTTTTGAATCCGCCCCCAATGCCGCCGCCCTGCCATGCTATGTCGAAGATGAACGCGACATTGCCCGCGTGCTGAAAGACGGCCTGCGCGATGCCGGATACAATATGCCGTCAGACGCGCTGGTTTACATGGCTGCAAACGTTGTGGGTGACCGCGGCGTGGCGCGTTCGGAAATTGAAAAACTCGTGACCTATATGGGCGCCAACCGCAATATTACGATTGACGATGTCATGGCTTGCGTCGGCAGCAGCGCGGCTTTGTCTTTGGACGACCTGTCCAAAAACGTCGCAAGCGGTATATATGCCGAAGCCGACCGCATCCTGACTTTCGTCCTGTCCGAAGGCGTCCCCGCCGTAACGGTACTGCGCACGCTGCAAAATTATTTCACGCGCCTGTCCATTACCCGCGCGCGCACGGACCGCGGCGACAACATCGAGATCGCCATGAAAAAACTGCGCCCCGAAGTTTTCTGGAAGCATAAAGCCGCATTCCAAGCACAGGTGACGGGGTGGAGTGCGGAGTCTTTGCAGCAGGCGCTGACGCTTTTAATGTCTGTCGAAGCCAAATGCAAACAGACGGGGTCGGATCCGAATATTCTCTGCGGACGGGCTATTCTCTCCCTCGCGCAAACAGGGGCGCGGTCATTGCGCCGCCGCGCATAAATATATAGGCCGCAGTGACGCACAATATATTTTGCTTCCGCATGTAAAAACACACTGGCAACCACACAGATAAGTTTCGATTAGCCCCTCACTGCCGCGCCAGACTTCATCTGCCGCCACATGTCAGAACGATTTCGGTTTTCGTTTATGTACAAGGGGCGCAGGCATAACCGCCACATCATGCGACAATGAAACTTTATGCACTGGCGGCGCGGCGCCCCGCACCATTTCCAGTTTGCGCATATGTTTTTCAACATCCGCGTCGTTGGTACGGATATGCAGACGGCGTCCGTGCCAGATGCCGCCGCGTTCTTCCAGCCCGTCAATCATCACCATCAATTTTGTTTCGTAATTTTGCAGCTCTTTCTCGCGCTGTTTTAATCCGGCCAGATCAATCTCCAAAACCGGCCAACCACGTGATGCGCAAACCATATCCGTCATGCGGGCGTTTTTAGCCATGACAGCCGCCAAGAATCTTTCATCAATGCGCTGTTTCTCTGCCGCCGGCAAATCAGGCACATCGGCATTACCCGCATTCAAACTATCCAACGTTTGCGCGGCGCGGATGTGGATCGGCGCGCCGGATGCTTTACCAAAAGGAATGTCAACAGTCATGTCATCCTCTTCCCGTATCAACACCCAAAGGGGTCTTTGGGTAATTTCTTTTTGCGGATGGCGGCGCAAACGCTGCGCACTTCCGCATCTATTTCACGTTTTGCCGCTTGCGCCGTTTTTTTATCCAGCGCGGTTTTGGCAGCGGCTTTTTCAAAAGCATAAATACGCCGCGCCGCCGCCTGCACATCCGGCGCAATAGGGGCAAGGACGGTTTTCACCAAGTCCGCATCAGTTACGCCCGCCATATAATCCGGCGAAAAATCATTCACGCCTGCGCGCAAAATACGGCGCAGCTGCGCAATATCCACCGGCTGCGCATTTGCGGGTTTTTCATGTGGCATAAAATCGGGGTGGGTATAAAGCGCGTGATATTTGCGCAAAGACCGCCGGTCATATCCATCCAGATCTTTCAGTTCATCCAGAAAACGCCCGCGGATAAGGTCGAGGTCTTCTTGCTGCATATTTTTATTTTTCGCGTGGAAATGCGCGTTGATCTGCGCCATTTGCGCCCGCGTCAAAGAAACGCCCGGCACATCGCCGGTCATCTGTTTCACCATGCCGCCCAATTCGGCAAGGTCGGCATTCATACGCTCCACCCGTTTAATGATATAATGGGTAAAGGCAAAGGCATCGGCTTCCTTCACCCGTGTGGTGATAATTTTTGACGCAGGATCGGCATATTCGCCGCGCACATCACGGGCGCCCAGACCCAAAACATCCGCCTGCCACATATGGCGCAATTCATGCGTCAAAGTTGCGGCCGTAACGCCCGCAGTTTCAAACGGGCGCAGGGTAATGCGCGTATTTCCCGGCTTGCTGCTGCGTGTAAAAATGCCGCGCGTTTTACCGCCGATCAATCCGGCATCAAAACGGATGGGCACGGATTTTTTTTCGGCCATTTCCAGCAATAATTTCGTTTCGGGAATATCGCGCAAAAGACGCAGCGCCGCTTGCAGCTGCGCGTTTTTTTCGGCCCTCGGGGTCAAAGTCCATTTCAGCCGTTGCCAGTGTTTTTTGACGAAATCCATAAGCCAAGAGTAGCCCACATCAAGGCACTGTCAACCCCGCCCAGGCGCAAAAGCAAAACCGCGCCCCCATGCGGCGGCGCGGCATAATGCAATCAAACAGGTGATTAATGGCGCTGGGGCGCGCGTGACAGACGCGCGATAAAATCATCCAGCTGGTCGAGGTTTTTATATTCCAAAACCAGTTTGCCGGAAGACCCTTCGCCATCCACCAAAACCTTGGTGCCCAGAATGGTGGACATTTTTTGTTCCAACGCCAGAATATCCACGTCTTTTTGCGCAAATCCTTTGGTGCGCAAAGCGGCGGGTTTTTTCTGCGCGCCGCCATCCAGCTGCTGCACCATTTTTTCTGTCTGGCGCACGCTGAGCCCGCGCTTCACAATCACGGCGGCCAATTGTTCGGCCTCTTTCAATCCCACCAGATTGCGGGCGTGACCGGCGCTGAGCGTACCGGATTGCACCATTTTGCGCACCGGCACGGGCAGTTTCAAAAGACGCAGGGTATTTGCCACATGGCTGCGGCTTTTACCCAATTGCTGCGATAGCATATCCTGCGTATGGCCAAATTCCTGCAGCAGACGCTCGTAGCCTTCGGCTTCTTCGATCGCGGAAAGGTCTTCGCGCTGCAGGTTTTCGATCAGCGCGATTTCCATCGCTTCTTTATCGGTCAGGTCGCGCACAACCACGGGCACATCATGCACGCGGGCTTTTTGCGCGGCGCGCCAGCGGCGTTCACCGGCGATAATTTCATACATCATGCCTTCGATCGGGCGCACCAACAACGGTTGCACCACACCATGCGCGGCAATGGATTCCGCCAATTGCGTCAGGGCGTTTTCATCGAAATGCGTGCGGGGCTGATATTTACCCGGTTTCAAACGGTCAACCGGCAAACGGCGCGGCGGGCCGGCGGGACTTGCAGGTTCGGCCGTTTTCACCATTTCATCCGCACGGCGCACGGGCGCAGCAGCAGATGCAGGTGAGGAGGGCGCAGCCGGAGCAGCAGGTGCAGAAACCGGCGCAGCGGCAGAGGCGGATGTAGCAGGCGCGGCAGCCTTTTTTTGCTGAAGCGTCGCTTCTTCTTTTTTCACATCACGGAACAAAGCATCAAGCCCGCGGCCCAAACCGCGTTTTTTCGGATCGTTGGTCATGCGGGGACTCCTTCGGCTTCGGCCATGGATTTCAGCGCGGCGTCGCGCAGGGCTTTTTCACGTTTCAGCATTTCGCGGGCCAAATGGATATAAGCCTGCGACCCGCTGCATGCCATGTCATATACAATGGCGGGCAGGCCAAATGACGGCGCTTCGGAAATGCGCACGTTGCGGGGAATGACGGTTTCATAAACTTTGTCGCCAAAAAATTCGCGCACGTTATCCGCGACTTGATTTGACAGATTATTCCGTTTGTCATACATCGTCAAAACGATGCCCTGCAGTTCCAGCTTGTCGTTAAAGGCATCGCGCACGCGTTCGATGGTATTTACAAGATGGCTGAGGCCTTCCAGCGCGTAAAATTCACATTGCAGCGGGACAAGCACACCGTCCGAAGCCGCCAGCGCATTCAGCGTCAGCAGATTAAGCGCAGGCGGGCAGTCAAAAATCACATAGTCATAGCGGCGGGTTGCGGCATGCAAACCATCACGCAAACGGAATTCGCGGTTATCGGCGTCAATCAATTCAATTTCCGCGCCCGACAAATGCATGGAGGACGGAATGCAATAAAGCCCCGGCACCTTGGTCGCCGCAGCGGATTCATCTGCCGTGGTTTCACCAAACAGCAATTCATAAGAACCACGGTCACGTTCCGAGCGGTCAATGCCCAGTCCGGTCGATGCATTTCCCTGCGGGTCCAGATCCACCAACAAAACCTGTTTGCCGACCGCAGCCAAGGCCGTGGCAAGGTTAACCGCCGTGGTTGTTTTGCCCACGCCGCCTTTTTGGTTGGAAATGCTGATATACCGCGGGCCAGACAAACGGGTAGAGGCCAAAGTGCCGTCCGCCGCTGTATCTGCCGTTGTTGGCGCCTTAGGCGCATTATTTTGCTGATTGTCGCTCATGCTTTTGGTGATAGCCCGAATCCCTCGGCTCCGGCAAGGCAAATTATATTACAGCGCGCATAAACAAAGCCCTGTTTCACGTGAAACAGGGCTTTGGGGAAGGCAAAAAATAGGTTATTTTTTGGACAAGTTGCTGATTTTAATCACTTTACTGGCCAAATCCGTCATGCTGGGATAAAGATCCACGTCAAAATTCCATTGCTTGGCGGCTTTGTCCAATTCTTCCTGATATTGCATGCCCTTCATGAACAGGCCGTAGGACACATGACCCGGAGTAGACAGACGATCCATAAAGGAAAGCAGGTCTTTGAGCGGCGCGAGGGCGCGGGCGGTAAAAACATCAATATCTGTCAGTTGGACGTCTTCAACGCGGGTATCGTGGATATGGGCGGCGGCTTTTGTTTCACGTGAAACTTCGCGCAGGAAAGTCGCCTTGCGGATGTCGGATTCAATCAAATGAACTTCACGCACCCCCAAAAGGGACAGCACCAAACCCGGAAACCCTGCACCCGACCCCATATCCACCATACGCACATTGATATCGGGGATATAGCGGAACAGCTGGGCGGAGTCGAAAAAATGACGCTCGGCCAGCGCATCCAGCGTGGAGGGGCCAACCAGATTGATCGCTTTTTGCCATTTCAGCAGCAGGGTTTCGTAGACGCCGAGGGATTCCAGTGTTTCACGTGAAACGGTGAATCCATAGCGCTGGAATACTTTATCCAAGGTTTCTTCAGGCAACGTCTCGCTCCTCGCGGTCTCGGCGTTTTACATGGCGCAGCAGGGCGACCAGCGCAGCGGGGGTCACACCGGGAATGCGCGAAGCAGCCCCCAGCGTATCCGGCGCATGCTGGCGCAATTTCAGCTGCATTTCATTCGACAGGCTGCCCACGCGGGTATAGTCCAGATCTTTGGGCAGTTTCAAATTTTCGTCACGGCGGAAGGCTTGAATATCCGCAGCCTGACGCTGGATATATCCGGCGTAGCGGGCGTCTATTTCCACCTGTTCCGCAATATCGCGCTCAATGTCATTCAAGACCGGCCAAATACCGGCTAGCGCATCGAAAGTAATATCCGGATAACGCATCAGATCATGGGCGGACCGTTTGATCCCGTCCTGATTAACCTTGAACCCGCGGCGTTCCAGCTCGATCGGCAAAGCCTGCAGGCTATGTACCAAAGCGCGGGCTGTTTCCAGCTTTTGTTGTTTTTGCGCAAAAGCCGCAGCGCGGTCATCGCCCACGCAACCAATCGACAGGCCCAGCGGCGTCAAACGTTGATCCGCGTTGTCGGCACGCAGCAGCAACCGGTATTCTGCACGGCTGGTAAACATGCGGTAGGGTTCGGTCACCCCTTGGGTCACCAGATCATCAATCATCACCCCAATATAACCATCGGCACGGTCGAGGATGAATTCTTCGCTGCGGCCCGCCGCGACCAGTGCAGCATTGATACCGGCCATCAAACCTTGGGCACCGGCTTCTTCGTATCCGGTCGTGCCGTTAATTTGTCCGGCAAGGAAAAGGCCGGGCACGGCCTCCACCTCCAGCGTGCGTTTCAGGGCGCGGGGATCGACATAGTCGTATTCAATCGCATAGCCGGGTTCGATAATGGTGACGTTTTCAAGACCGGGAATGGTGCGGATCAAAGCTTCCTGCACATCGGCGGGCAGGGATGTTGAAATACCGTTCGGGTAAACGGTGTGGTCGTCCAGCCCCTCCGGCTCCAAAAAAATCTGGTGACGGTCTTTATCGGCGAAGCGCACGATTTTATCTTCGATCGACGGGCAATAACGCGGGCCGGAAGATTTGATCTGCCCTGAATACATCGGCGCCACGTGCAAATTGCCGCGGATAACTGCATGCGTTTCGGCGTTGGTATATGTAATATAACAGCTGATCTGCGGCACCGTGACTTCTTTTGACATAAAAGAAAACGGCTGCGGCGGCGTATCGCCAGGCTGCTCTTCGCAGACGGCCCAATTAATCGTGCGGCCATCCAGACGTGCGGGGGTACCCGTTTTCAAACGGCCCAGCGGCAGGTTTAACTTTTCCAGCGCCAAGGCCAAACCGACAGAAGGCTTTTCACCAATCCGGCCTGCTTCATGTTGGTCTATTCCGCGGTGAATAACCCCGCGCAGGAACGTCCCCGTGGTAATGACAACGGCGGCGCAATTATATTGTGTGCCAGCGGACGAAATAATGCCCGCGATACTTCCGGCATCATCGCGCAGGATGTCTTCGGCGCCTTCGCCAATGACGGTCAGGTTGGGGTAGTTCAAAAGCAAGGCCTGCATATTTTCACGGTACAGCTTGCGGTCGGCCTGCGCGCGGGGCCCGCGCACGGCGGGGCCTTTGCTGGCGTTCAACATACGGAATTGAATGCCCGCCTTGTCAATCACGCGGCCCATGACACCGTCCAGCGCATCAATTTCGCGCACCAGATGTCCCTTGCCCAAACCGCCAATCGCCGGATTGCACGACATGGCGCCGATGGTGTCGATTCGATGCGTCAAAAGCAGGGTATGTGCACCCGTACGGGCGGCGGCGGCGGCGGCTTCGCAACCGGCATGCCCGCCACCAATCACAATAACGTCAAAATTATTAGACATTTCAATCACTTGATATAGTTAACGCCAAAAAATCCGCCTGCGGAAATATGACCCGCCAAAGGATTGTTCATAAACGGCGCAGATTTGCGCTATACTTGGCTTAAGAACAACGCTTTGGCCTTTTAGGGAAAATAGATAGCGGAAATCCGCGCAAAGGACAAGGATATATAGCATGGCAGAGATACAGGAAAAAGAAATCGCAGCGCAAACCAACCTGTCCGCCATTGCGGGCAAGCTTGGCGCAAGCTTTTCCGCCGCCAGCGATGTTACACGCCTGCACCGCCAGATTACCAGTAGTAACCCCGAAGCAAGCGCTGCGCTGAAAGCTTTTTATTCCGCAGCCGAAAACCTGAAATCCCGCGAAGCTGAATTCGCAAACCGCAGCCGCCCCGTGGCCGCTGCACAAAATGCCGCGCCTGATTTGAAAATCAACCTGCGCAGCCCTGAACATTTCGCCGCCCTGCGCGCGTTCAAAGGCGCCGGTGCGGATATTGTCGCACTAGATGCCACGCTGGGTACCGAATTGGTCAAAGCCGTTGAAAAAACCATCACCGCGCCAGCCTTCGTACAAAAACGCGGCGCGTAAATCCGCACATCGTTTCTATCATGTACACACGTGGTTTCTATCGCGTGACACACGCTATATGTCCTGCAAACCATACACATTTGATGCTGCCTATATTGCGCTGATGAATATATCATCAAAACTATGGACGGGTGCTGGCCGCTATCTTCGGCGACGGCTTTTACAAAGGCTTTAAGAACTTTGTGATCGTATCCAGTATTCTTTCCGGCTCTTCCCTGTGCGGGAAATGTCCTGCCGCAGGCAATATCAAAACTTCACCCGATACACCCGCAATGCGCTCTGCATGTGCCGTGCCGCCATATTCATCCGCGCCGCCGTGAATAGCCAGAACAGGACATGTCAAAACCGCAAGTGCGTTATCCAGATTCCAATCGGCAAAGGCAGGAGACAGCCATGTGTTTGTCCAGGCATCCAGAACCCAGCGCGTTTTTGCTGCATGATATTTCTCCAGCCGTGCAAAAGATTCCGGCGCAGCAAAAACCGCCTGCGCGGCGCGTATGCCTTCTGCTGTTTTATTTTCGACAAAAGCCTGCGCGGAAACTGTTATCGCTGCCGCGCAATCATCGCGCCAATATGCAGCGGTTTCTATGGCCATGGCGCCGCCCACGCTATGGCCGCAGGCGACAAATTTTTTAATCCCAAATGCACGGCAAATAACCGGCACAATTTCCCGCGCTTCGGCCGCTATAAAATCAAACGGCAATGTATCGCTGCGCGAAGCCGAACGTCCAAACCCTAAACGGTCATAGGAAATGATTTTACGCCCACTGCGTTTTGCCAACGCCGCTGGAAAATCACGCCACAAATCGCTGCAACCGAGTGAATCATGAAACAACAAAACCGGCGGTAAATCCATCGCACGTTCTACCGCGTTATCTGCCGGCATTTCGGGCATCCATGATCTGGCATAAATATCGCCGTCCGGCGATTGAATCCGGATTTCCTGCACCGTCATTTTTTTAAAAACCTTAGACTGCGTAGGCGTCAATGCGCGCGAGCAAACGGGCACGGGTTTCGGCATCACAGAAAGATTCCTCAACCGCATTGCGGGAAATCTGCAAAAGCTCCGCCGGTGTAAAACCGAAATGATCCTGCGCAATCTGGTATTCACGCCCGATAGACGTGCCAAAGAATGTCGGGTCATCGCTGCCCAATGTAACCTTTAACCCCGCATCAAAAAACTTGCGCAAAGGATGCGATGCGTAATCCGGATACACTTTCAGGCACAGGTTGCTGGATACGCAAACTTCCGGCACGGCGTTTATCTGCAATTGTTCCTGCATCAGGGTGTCGTCTTCGATCGTCCGCACCATATGACCAAAACGGCGCACGCCCAGCAAATCCCGCGCGGCGCGTACGCTTTGCGCACCGGCGGCTTCGCCCGCATGCGCATTGCGAAACGGCAGAGCGGCAATATCATAGGCCGGTTTAAAATCCGCAACCGTGCCCGCGTTTTCATCCCCCGCCATGCCAAATGCTGTTACCAGCGGATGCGGGTTATCACGCGTGATTTGCGCCACGCGAATGGCTGCTTCCGCCCCGTAATGCCGGACGCAGGTTGCGATGAAACGTGCTTCTATGCCTGTTTCCGCCTTGGCGCGTTCATAGCCGCGCGTAATGGCATCCATCATTTCGGGATAGGTCAATCCAGCCATGGCGCCATGTTCGGCGGAAATAATCGGCTCTGCATAAATACAGCCTTCGGCCGCGCTGCGTTTGAAATAGTCATAGGTGACGGCTTCGAAATCTTCCGCACCGCGCATAACGGATGTTGCCTTGTCATAAGCTTCGACAAAACCCTTAAGCGCGCCTGCCGCTGTGCCGTCATCCGGCCATGTGAAGTGATTGCCGGTTTCGTCAAACAAACCATCCGGTATGTCCAGATTGTTTTTGGCCGCAAGT
>JAVEWI010000338.1:0-2500 GCA_034004625.1 Bdellovibrionales bacterium | reverse complement strand
GCGAACAGGTCGGCATGAAGTTCCGGCGATGTCAGGCGGAAAGCGGGCAGGCCGCTTTGATTGGTGCCCAGCATTTCGCCCGCGCCGCGCAATTTCAAATCCTGTTCCGAAATATCACAACCGTCTTCGCTGTCGCGGATGGTGGCCAGGCGCTGGCGTGCGACTTCGCTGCATTTCGCGGCATACAGCAGCAAACAGGTTGATTTGCCCGATCCGCGCCCGATACGCCCGCGCAATTGGTGCATCTGCGCCAGGCCGAAACGTTCGGCATGTTCGATAATCATTACGGTGGCTTCGGGCACGTCCACACCGACCTCGATCACCGTGGTCGATACCAGAATGTCCAGATCCCCGCGGGAGAATTTTTCCATCACCGCGTCTTTTTCCGCAGGTTTCATGCGCCCGTGCAAAAGCCCCGCGCGTTCGCCATATCTTTGCTGCACATGGCGGAAACGTTCTTCCGCCGCGGCAAGGTCCAGTTTTTCGGATTCTTCGACCAGCGGGCAGACCCAATATACACGCTCGCCCGTTTCGATTTTACGCCCGATGCCCTCGATGACTTCGTCAATCCGTTCGTTCGACACCAGACGCGTGTCAATCGGCTGCCGTCCCGCGGGTTTTTCGTTCAGGCGGCTGACGTCCATATCGCCATAAACGGTCAAGGTCAGCGTGCGGGGGATAGGCGTTGCGGTCATGACCAGTACATCCGTCTGCGCGCCCTTGGCGGATAATTGCAGGCGTTGATGCACGCCAAAACGGTGTTGTTCGTCGATGATAACAAAGCCGAGGTTGTTAAAAACTACATCATCCTGAAACAGCGCATGGGTGCCGATGACAATATGGGCGCTGCCATCTGCAATTTGCGCCAAAATGGCGTCGCGGGATTTTCCTTTGTCGCGGCCGGTCAGGGTGATGACTTTCAGGCCGATTTTTTCGGCCAGCGGTTTTAATTTATGTTCATGCTGGCGCGCCAATATTTCCGTCGGCGCCATCAGGGCGGTTTGGCACCCGCTGCCCGCGGCTTGCTCCATGGCCAAAAAACCCCCGGCGGTTTTGCCGCTGCCCACGTCACCTTGCAGCAATCTATGCATGCGGTCGTCGCTTTGCATGTCCTGCCGTATTTCGGCCACGGCGTTTGTTTGTGCCTGTGTCAGATCGAACGGCAGGCTGGCAAGGGCGCTGTCAAACAGCGCGGCATCACCGGCAAGCGCGCGGCCTTTTTGTTTTTTCTGGCGCAGGCGCAGCAAAGACAGCGTCAATTGATTGGCCAGCATTTCGTCATAGGCCAGCCGCATGCGGGCGGGGTGATGCGGGGACAGGTCTTGTTCGTCCTGCGGAGTATGCACGGCGGTAATGGCGTCGTGCCACGCGGGCCAGTTTTCACGTTTTTGATGCGCGGGGTCCAGCCATTCTTCCATTTCCGGCGCGCGCAGCAGGGCGCCGCGGATGATTTTATAAATCACCTTGTGCGTCACGCCGGCGGTTAAGGGGTATATGGGTTCGATGGCGGGGATATTGCCGCGATCTTCGGGCAGGGCAATAAAATCCGGATGCGGCATTTGCAGATAGCCGTTGTAATGCTCCAGCCTGCCGCTCACCACCCGGCGCGCGCCGATGGGCAATTGATGGTCCAGATAATCGCCGCGTGCATTGAAAAATGTCAGATCGATGCTGCCCGTGCCGTCGCTGCATTTCACGCGGTAAGGCAGGCCGCGGCGTTTGGGTTCTATATGTTCGTCCACGGTGATTTCGATGGTGGCGACCTTGCCGCTTTGCGCGTCGCGCAGGGGGCTGCTATACCGCCGGTCAATGACATCCACCGGCAGGTGCCACAGCAAATGCACAACACAAGGCCCCGTCAGTTTTTCCAGCAGCCCCGTCAAACGCGGCCCCACGCCGGAGATAGACTTCACCGATAAAAACAGGGGATCAAGGATATAGGGCCGTGCGCTCACGCTTGGGGCTTTTCACGGATATATTTTGCATTGAGTTTCAAAGCCAGCGCGCCAAGGCCGATAAAGGCACCGCCCACCAAAATCAAGGCCAGCGGCCACAGATTGCTATTGGCAAAATAAAGGGCGGTGTAATAACCGATATAGGACAGCATGCCGATACAGCCCATCAGCAACAATACGCGGCTGCGCGCGCGGGTGCTGATGAAAATATAAAGCGCGCAAAGGCCAAGGAACAAGGTTTCGAACGGCGTGCGCTGCAAATAATCCCAGACCACAACCAGCGAAATACCGGCGGCAAAGAAATACCAGAACCCCGCAATGGCGCGGTGGCGCGATTGGCTGAGCGTCCATGAAAACAGCATCAAAGACGTGCTGAGGCAAAGGGCGGTCAAGCGTCCTTCCACATCGTATATGTCCAGAAGCTGCGTGAAAAAAGCACAGAAAAAGAAAATACTGGTAAAGGCGAGGGTGGTGCGCGGACGTCCCAGCAGTGCAAGAGATTGTTGCAAAAGAAGCGTACCCGCCATGGACAAAATGCCGTGTCG
>JAVEWI010000025.1:0-11248 GCA_034004625.1 Bdellovibrionales bacterium | reverse complement strand
TTCGAAGCGCTCGGCTTCAAACACTACCAGGCACCTGAATCGGTGGATGACCGCGAATTGCGCGACCTTTACATCGACCGCATCTATGACACCTATATCGACGAAGAAAGCCTGCAGGCCGTTGACCACACGATTTTCGAAATCGCCGAAACGCTGGAACGCCGCCCCTATTCTTCGCGCGAATTCATTTGGGAAATGGGCAAATACCTGAGCAAACACGCGAAAAAGAAAAATTCGCTGGTGCAAGCCGCGTATGAAAAAGGCGTGCCGATTTTCTGCCCCGCTTTCACCGACAGCTCTGCCGGTTTCGGCCTTGTGCTGCACCAGGTGAAAAACCCGGGCAATTACATGTCCATCGACAGCGTGGCTGATTTCCGCGAATTGACCGACATCAAAATCGCAGCTGGCGCCACGGGTCTTTTGATGGTTGGCGGCGGCGTACCCAAAAACTTCACGCAAGACACCGTTGTCTGCGCGGAAATTCTGGGCAAAGACGTTGAAATGCACAAATACGCGATCCAGCTGACCGTTGCCGACGTGCGCGACGGCGCTTGCTCTTCCTCTACGCTGAAAGAAGCTTGCAGCTGGGGCAAAGTGGACGTGGCTTTGGAACAGATGGTATTTGCCGAAGCAGGCTCCGTCCTGCCGCTTTTGGCATCTGACGCCTATCACCGCGGTCACTGGAAAAAGCGTAAAGACAAAAACTGGGCAAAACTGTTTACCCAGAAAAAGAAATAATCGCTGATACAAGCAAAAGGCGGCTGTCCTTTAGGATAGCCGCCTTTTTTGCACCCGTGGCGCGAGCGTTGCGCGGTCTTGCCAATTGCGCAAATCCCGCTATGCTGGCGCCATATTTTTTACACAGAAGGACGCAACAGACATGCAATTCCTCTCCGCCGCCAAAGGCTTCCTCGGCCTTGCCAAAAAAGACGCCGCCACCCCCAAAGACGCCAAGGCCGTGATTATCCCCTTTGGCCTTGAAAGCTCCGTTTCCTACGGTGGCGGCACGGGCAAAGGCCCGCAGGCCATGATTGACGCCAGCCATCAGGTTGAATTGTTCGACGACGAATTCTGGTGCGAACCTTTCCGCAATTACGGCGTGGTCACCATGAACCCCCCGCGCATTGCCAAAGGTCAGGCCAAGGCCCTGTCCCAGCTGGAAGGTCTGGTTGAAGACACGCTGAAAGCCGGCAAATTCCCCTTCGTCTTCGGCGGCGAACACGCGCTGACGGCGGGGTCCATCCGCCCCTTTGCCAAACGGTACAAAGACCTTGTCGTTCTGCAAATCGACGCCCATGCAGACCTGCGCGACGGGTATGACGGCGAACATTATTCCCATGCCGCCGCCATGCGCCGCGTGCTGGACAACCCGAATGTGAAGCTGGTTTCTTTTGGCATCCGCAATATTTCGCAGGAAGAAATCCCCTTCCTTGAAAAAAACGGCAACCGCGTCAAAATTTACTGGGCGCGCGAAAAAGCGCAGTGGAACATGAAAGAAGTCGTAAAACATTTCAAAGGCAAACCCGTTTACGTCACCTTTGACATTGATGGTTTTGACAGCAGCATGATCCCCGCCACCGGCACGCCGGAGCCGGGCGGTTTGTTCTGGGACGAAGCCATGACAATCATCCGCGAAGTTGCCAAGGTTGGCCACATCGTGGGCGCGGACGTCAACGAACTGGCGCCCAAGCCTAACCTGCATGGCTGCGATTTCCTTGCCGCCAAGCTGGCTTATAAAATCCTCAACTTCGCTTTCCTCATCAGCCATCGTAACAAGCTGAAAAAATCCGCATAAGCACAGCGGATTTAAGGAGAAGTTATCATGCGCGCCTGCGGTATGGATTTTGGCACGTCGAATTCGGCGATCAGCCTGCCCATGCCGCAGGGCGGCGCGGATGAAACTGCCGCCGTAACTCTGGCACCGGCAGAAGGCCATCACGGCACCCTGCCCACCGCCTTGTTTTACGGCACGGACAAAGGCGATGCGCTGATCGGCCGCGCCGCACAAAAAATGTTTTTCGAAGGCGAAGAAGGCCGTTTCATGCGCAGCCTGAAACGTTTGCTCGGCACATCGCTGATGACGCAATCAACTGCGGTGAATGGCAAATTACGCCCCTTTGACCGCATCATTGCGGATTTCGTATCGCAATTAAAATCCCGTGCGGAAACGACGGCGGGCGCGCCGCTCGACGCGGTCGTTATGGGCCGCCCCGTACATTTCGTGGACGGCGACGACACGGGCGATAAAATGGCGCAAGACCAATTGGCCGAAATTGCCCGCATGGCAGGTTTTTCGCAGGTCGCATTCCAGTTCGAACCCATTGCCGCCGCTTTCGCGCATGAAGGGCGCATTGCCACAGAAAAACTCGCCCTTGTTGTGGATATTGGCGGGGGCACGTCGGATTTTACGCTGGTTAAAATCTGTGCCGGCTATAGCCGCAAAGCCGACCGCCGCGAAGATATTCTGGCCAGCCACGGCATCCGCACCGGTGGCAATGATTTTGACAAGCAATTAAGCCTTGCGTCTTTTATGCCGCTGCTGGGTTACCGCGGCACCTATGGCGACAAAAACCTGTCCGTTCCCCTGGCGCCGTTTCACGACATGTCGGAATGGTCGAAAATCAACTTCCTTTATACACCGCAGCAGCGCCGCGATATTGCCCATATCCTGAAAAGCGCCCATGCGCCCGATAAACTGTCGCGTTTCGCCACCGTATTGGAAGAAGAAACCGGACACCGCCTGCTGGCCGTGGTTGAAGACACCAAAATTTCCCTGACTCATGAAACGGATACCACAGCCGCGCTCGGGTTTATTGAACAAGGCCTTGTCGCCGGCATCACCCGCGCCAATTTTGACTGCGCGATTGAAAACGACATGGCGGATATCCTGCGCGCCATGGATGCGTGTTTGCTGGATGCGCAAACAGACGCGGCAAAAATCGACATTGTGATTTTGACCGGCGGGCCGACCGAAACGCCGCTGTTGCAATCCGCCATTCGCGCGCGGTTTCCACATGCGCATATATCCGAAGATGAACGCATGGCGAGCGTCGCGCTGGGCCTTGGCCATGACGCGGCGCGGGTTTTTGGTTAAGCCCCGTTACGCCCGCCGCTTACCATTTTTTGAAAATAAAAAACGCCGCCAGCACCAAGAACACAAACCCGACCGCGTGGTTCCAGCGCAAGGGTTCGTTCAGATACCATACCGAAAACCCCGCAAAAACCACCAGCGTGATGATTTCCTGCATGGTTTTCAGCTGCGCGGCATTGAACATGCTATGCCCGATGCGGTTGGCGGGCACTTGCAGGCAATATTCAAAAAACGCAATGCCCCAGCTGATAAGAATAACCAGCCACAAAGCGGTTTGTTTGTGTTTTAAATGCCCGTACCAGGCGAATGTCATGAAAATATTGGAGGCGAGCAAAAGCAAAATAGTCTGGGCCGCGACGGGCATGATGCACCTGTGCAAAAAAGGATACAGGACAGATCATAAATCGCCGCCCCCTGTCCCTGTCAAGCGGGATCGGAAAGCGGAGAGGGTTTAACCCAAAATACGGCGGTTCCACGCTACTGCCAGGAAACCGACGGCAAGATTGGTGATGACGAGTGACAGCAAAATACCGGCAAAACCCATATGCTGCTGGAAATACCAAGCCAGCGGCACGTAAAACACAATCGCCTTGAGCACGATCAGCGTCGTCGCGCGGAAAGGACGCCCGATGGCATTCAGCATGGCGTTGTAAACAATCATCACGCCAAGCGCCAGATAGGTCACCGGCACCCAGTGCAAATATTTGGCTGTATAGGCGATAACATCCGGGTTGGCATCAAAAAACTGCGGGATCTGATAGGCGAAAACCCATAGTACCGTCATAATAAACAGCGCCCAGTAAACCGCGAAGCGAACCCCTGCACGCAGACCTTCGTTAATACGTCCGTAATTTCCGGCGCCAAAATTTTTCCCCGCGAAAATGGACAGGCCCGCACCCAGCGAATAAAACGCGATGGTTGATACGCTTTCAATCCGCGTGGCCACGCCCAATGCAGCAACGGCTTCTTTACCAAACCCTGCCGCCATGGTGGTGATGATGGCGGCGGAAATGGGGGAAATCTGGTTGCTGATGACGCTGGGGATCGCCACATGCATGATGCGTTTCCACGATGTGAAAATATCCTTGTGCCACACGGGGCCGACCAATACCTGTTTGCGGAAGATCAGAAACCACATGGAAATCATTGCCATGATATATGACGAAAACACCATGGTGACCGCCGCACCCGTCATGCCCAGCCGCGGAAAAGGCCCCCAGCCAAAAATAAGCAAAGGATCCACCACAAGGTTTAAGGCAGACATGGAAATCATCATGACAGACGGAAAACGCGTATCGCCCGTCGCGCGGATACAGGCATTGCCGATCATCATCATGCCCAAAAACGGCAAACCGCAATACCATATCGCCATATAAGGCCAGATCAATGGCATCAATGTATCGCCCGCGCCCATCAGACGGAACATGGGAATAATCAGCGCAAATCCCGCCAGCGCCGCCGCCGTAATCACAACCGCACCCAGCGTCAGCGCATCCGTTGCCATGCGGCGGAATTTTTCCATGTCGCCTTCGCCGTAAACACGTGCCAAAGCAGCAGAGGTCCCGACGTTAAGGCCGAAAATCACGCCCATATAAAGCATGACAACGGGAATGCAAAACCCCAGCGCCGCCAGATATTTCGTGCCCAGCTGCGAAATAAACCACGTATCGGCAAGGCTGAACGTATTCAGCGCCAGCATGCCGAGCGCAAGCGGAAGGGCGAGCCGCAGCAAGTGCGGCGACACGTCGCCTTCGAGAAGTGATTTACGCGGTGGGCTCATAATATGGGGCGAGGACTTTCTTACGCCTTAAGTTTTTTCAATGTGGAGACGAGGTCTTGCGCCACAGCCGTAACAGTTTGTGCGGTTTTTTCATCTTTGATAACGCCGGCCTCATCAAAAGCCGCATGTGCATTGCCAAGGCCGTACATACGCGCCAAAACCGTCACCGCCATGTTTTGCAACAATTCACGCAAGGCAAAAAGCGCACGCAAACCGCCCAGCGCCCCCGGCGATGCCGCAAGGATAGCCGCGGTTTTACCCATGAAAACGGAATCCGCCGGTTCCCCCTTGCCGCTGCGCGATGCCCAGTCGATGGCGTTTTTAAGCAAAGCGGAATAGCTGCTGTTATGTTCAGGCGTTGCAATCAGGAAACCGTCGCTGTCGCGCAGGATTTTTTTGAAATCGAGCGCAGCTTGCGGCAAGCCATCCGCCGCTTCCAGATCGCCGTCATAAATCGGCAAATCAAGCACGCGCAAATCGACCACCGTGACTTCGGCGCCAGCCGCACGTGCGGCGGCAACCGCATTTGAAAGCAATGCCGCGTTAAAAGAACCCGCACGAGAAGAGCCCGAAAAAGCCGCAATTTTAACAACCGTAGACATCCTGTTTCTCCTGACTGAATTATTGAGGAAGATCGAAAAGTAAAATTTCGGCCTGCGCCGCTGCCTGCAAGATGGCGGTGCCGGACGCTTTTTCAAGCCCCGCACCATCCCCCGCCCCAAGCGCAAGCGTAAAACCGTCGCCGGTCAGTGTGGCATGGCCGCCCGCGTTCTGCAGCCAGTATTTACGCGCAGGGTCAAGGTCGAGCGCAGCGCTGCCCGCATTCAATCGCAAGACTTTCATCTGCGCATCCTGCCGTATGACCAGACTGCCCGCGGCGCCATCGGGCGACGCCAGCAATTGCCATTGGTTTTCCGCCCCCGCGGGGTCGAAAGACGTTTGTTGGTAATGCGGCGCGGCGATATTGTTTTGCGGCAAAATCCAGATTTGCAGGAAATGCACGGCTTCGCTGTCGGACGGATTGAATTCGCTGTGGTGGATGCCGCCCCCTGCGCTCATGACCTGTACGTCGTGCGGGCGGATGACATCGCCATTGCCCAGACTGTCGCGGTGTTGCAACGCGCCGGACAGGACATAGGTAATAATCTCCATATGTGCATGACCGTGCATGGGGAAACCCGCACCAGATGCCACGCGGTCTTCGTTCAAGACGCGCAAGGGGCCAAAACCCATATGGGCGGGGTCGTAATATTCGCCGAATGAAAAACTGTGCTGGCTTTGCAGCCAGTCGATTTCCGTAAATCCACGCTCCTGCGCGGGGCGGTAGCTGATGACGGCTTGGGTATTCATGCGCTCCTCCTTTTTCCGGCGGCGTGTTTTTGTCTGTATTCAAGATAACATTTTCTAAAATCAGGATAATCTGCGAAATATTTAATTTATTATTCGATTAAATCGCATAATATGCGGATATGGACAGACTTTCGAATATTGCCGCATTTGTGCATGTGGCGGAGGCTGGCAGCTTTGCCGCCGCCGCCCGCCGCCTGCATCTGGCCAATTCGGTAATCAGCAAACGCGTCAAAGACCTTGAAGACGATCTGGGCGTGCGCCTGCTGCACCGGACAACGCGGCAGGTACGTCTGACGGATGCGGGATACAGGTATTTGGAACATGCCCGCCGCCTGCTGCATGAATTGGCGGAGGTCGAGGCGCAATTACGCGCCCAAAACGAAACCCCTGTGGGTGAACTGCGCGTCAGCGTACCGGTCAGTTTCGGCATCCGTTACATGGGCCCCGCCATTACCCAATACCTGGATAAATATCCGGATGTATCCGTGCGGTTGACATTGCACGACCGTCTGGTCGATTTGCAGACCGAGGATTTTGATCTGGCCATTGCCATCGGCACGCTGGAATCCCCGACGTTAATCACGCGCAAACTGGCCGACAGCCGCCGCATTGTGGTGGGCAGTCCCGCATATTTCGCGCGCCACGGACGCCCCGAAAGACCGCAGGAATTGCAGCATCACAATTGCATGAGCTATAGCAACCTGCACGAAGGCAAATCATGGCCGTTTATGATTGCCGGACGGCGGTGGATGCAGCCGGTGGCGGGACGTTTTTCCGCCAATAACGGCATCCTGCTTTTGGAAGCCGCCATGGCGGGCTGCGGTCTTGCCCTGCTGCCGACTTTTTTGGCGGGGCCGCATGTGGTGAAGGGCGAATTGGAAATTGCGCTGGCAGAATTCGAAGAACCGTCACTCACCATTCAAGCCGCATGGGCGCATCAGCGGCATATGAGCGCGCGCAGCCGCAGTTTTATCGACCATCTGGCCGCTTATTTTTCCGGCGCAGCACCGCCCTGAAACCATCGCCTTAAAACAAAAAGCCGCCCTGTAACAGGCGGCTTTTGTTTTTTAATCACACATCGCTTTGGCAGGTCAGATCGACAGCGCCTGCGCCGCTGCGGACAAAACCGCCGCGATTTTAAAGCTTTGCTGTACGGCGCCTTTGGACAGGCCTTCTTTTTGCACCAATGCCGCATGTGACTGCACGCAGGCACCGCAACCGTTGATGGCGGATACGGCGAGGGAATAAAGCTCGAACGTTGCTTTATCAATGCCGGGATTACCGATGACGTTCATGCGCAGGCCCGCGGGCATACGGCCCAGTTCCTCGTCACCCGTCATATAGGTCGCGCGGTAGTAAATATTGTTCATCGCCATAATGGTGGCGGCGGCCTGTGCCGCGGTTTTTTCGGCGGGGGATACGATTTCTGCCGCTTCGCCTTCTACCGCTGCAATCACTGCCGCATGACGCGTGGCATAGGCCGAAGCCAGCGCGATACCCATGATCTGGTTCAGCGCCAGACCTGCATTCGCGTCCTGTTTGAAAACACTGCCCAGATTCAGACGGATGTCTTTGGCGAAATCGGGCAACATGTCTTTGAGCCCATCGATATTTGCCGTGGCGGGGAGCGTTTTTTGCGCGGCGAGTTCATGTACGGTCATGGCTTGTCCTCTATGTGTTAACGTCAGCTGCGATTCGGTTGAAACCGGATACTTTATGATGCGGCGATTTATAACACATAACGCAGACATAGTTATATTGATAATAACCCATAAATTAATACATATAACTTATAAATATAAATACATCGCGCTCCACATGCGGCGCAAACCGCCGCTTGCGCCTGCGCGCTTAAAAATACCGCTGCGGTGCAAGAATATCTTTACCTGCGGGCACAGAAAGTATTATTAACCCTTCATTCACTTGCGAATGATATTTTAATTATGGAATAATTAGGGCTATGACAGGGCAGGCATTGGAACAAAAACAGAAAAAGGCAAAATATTCAAAGGGAAGACTGCGCCATTCGTTTAACGTGGCCGCAGCGATTCTGGCGTTTACCGCCCTGTCCCATTCCGACCGCGACCGTATGGCCGCCGCCGCAGACCCCTTGCCTACCGAAGTTGCCGATACCCCGCCCGCGGCGGAGCCGTCAAATATCGTCTATACCCCGCCGCCGTTGCCGCCCGCGCCGTCCATTGCGCAAATGCTCAGCACCGATGACGAAAAACAGCGCAATATCTTTTTCGCCCAAAACCGCCAGAGCCTGCGCGAATTCCGCGCCCTGCGTGGCGATACCGAAACCACGGGCCGCATCACGCGCGAAGAATTGCAGATCATCAAAGACATTACCGAAGGCGCCCGCGCCGATGCCAAGGCCTATAAAATGCCGCTGCCCGTTGTGGCCACGCTGCATTTCGCCGCACAGCAGGCCGGAATGGATACAGACGCCTATATGCAGCGCCTGACGACCACAGGCGGTATCGTGACCGGCGCCGACCGCAGCGGTTTGTCGCGTACCAACCTGTTCAAATTCAACGTGCCGACCTGGCTTTACCTGATGAAGCAATATGGCGGCAAACATGGTTTTGGTTTCTTCACCGACCAGATCAACGTCACCACCACGGCCGAAGGCGCCACGCAGGTTTCCGTCGCGGACCCCGCCGTTTTGCGCCATATCATTTCGTTCCGGGGCAATCCGCGCGTATCGGCGTTGATGGGCGCCGAATACATGCAAAATGCGGCAAACCCGGATGCAATACCGATACCGCAGGCCATCCATTTCCACCGCGCGGTGCAGGCATCGACCGCCGATATGCGCGAACAGCAAAACCATATGCTGGTGCTTGGGTTTGATCTTGGTATTCGCGGTGCGGACGGCATTGCAGGGCCCTTGACCCGCGCGGCGCTGCACGAATTTACCTTGATGAGCCGCCCGCTGTACGAAGAAGGCCAGACCACGGCCAGCCTGCTGCGTCAGGCGACCGAACAGGCGATTGAAGATTCAGAGCGCTATACCAACCGCTGGCGCACCGTAACGCCGGCCGATGCCTTTGCCATTCGCCACGCGGCAAAAGTAGTGGATGTCGATTACGCCTATATGATGGAACTGGTCAGCGCCGAAAGCGGATTTGTATCCGATGTCGAAGCCACCACGTCCAGCGCGACCGGTTTGTTCCAGTTCATTGACAGCACATGGCTGTTGATGGTGAAGGGGCATGGCGAAAAATACGGCCTGAAAGACCTCGCCGACCGCATCGACCTTACCGAAGACCGCAACGGATATCCCGTGGCATCGGTTGAAAACCCGTTTGTGCAAAAATACATCCTGTCGCTGCGCACCAACCCGCGCCTGTCGGCATTGATGGGCGCCGAATTCGTCAAGGAAAACTACAACAACCTGAACGCCGCCCTGCCCAGCCGCGACATTACACGCACGGACCAATATCTGGCGCATTTCCTCGGCTCCGGCAATGCGGTCACGTTTATTTCGCGCATGAACCGCAACGGCAAACAATCTGCCGCAACCGTTTTCCCCGCGGCAGCGGCATCCAACCGCGGCGTGTTTTACAAACGCGGCGGCGGCGCGCGCAGTTTCAGCGAAGTTTATTCGCTGTTCAGCCAAAAATTCGACACGCAGGTTTTTGACGATCCCGTCATCCGCGATGACATTCCCATGCCGCGGCCGCGTCCGCCCGGATTGGGTCAGAACTAAAAAAACAAAGCATAAAAAAACGGCGGAAAAACATCCCGCCGTTTTTTATTTGGGTTCTCAGCCGGATCAGGCCGCTGCCGCTTGCGGATCAGCCTCCACCGCTTCGCCACAGCGTTTGCACAAATGCGGATGCGCGGAAACCGCGCCCGTATCGGCCGTATATTTCCAGCAGCGCGGGCATTTTTGTCCGTCCGCCTTGGCGAAAACAACGCCGATGCCTTCTGTACCGGCAACGGTAAAGGCGCCATCCGGTGCCGCGCCGCTTTGCAGGGCAAGGCCGGATGTAATGCACACATCGGCAAAATCCGCCGTTTGCAACAGCGCATGCAACGCGGCATCCGCCACGTAAACAGACGGCGCCGCTTCCAGCGACGCGCCGATTTGTTTTTCGGCACGTTTGACTTCCAAAGCCCCCGTCACAACGGCGCGCGCCGCCATGATTTTTTCCCAATCCGCGGCCAGTGCGGCGTTTTGCCACGCGGCATCCGCCTTGGGCATGATCGACAGATGGATGCTTTCGTTCATGTCATCAAGCGAGAGGCCTTTGTACCCAAGCCATGCTTCTTCGCAGGTAAAGGTCAAGACCGGCGCCAGCCAATGGCACAGATGCACAAAAACATGGTCCAGCACATGCACAACCGCGCGGCGTTTACGGCTTTGCAGGGCTTCGCAATAAAGCGTGTCCTTGCAAATGTCGAAATAAAACGCCGACAATTCGCGCGCGCAGAAATTATGCACGACCGTGACCATATTCTGGAAGTCATAGTCGCGGATGTTCTGGCGCACTTCGGCGTCAATTTCCCACACACGGTGCAGGATGTATTTATCCAGTCCTGACAAATCGTCATGCTTCACACCCGCCGCACTGCCATCGAGAGAGCCGAGCAAATAGCAGAAGGTGCCGCGGATACGGCGGTAAATATCCGCCGTGTTTTTAAGCGCGCTCTGGCTGATACGCGTATCTTGCGCGTAATCGCTGAGCATCGTCCACAAACGCACAATATCCGCGCCGTATTCACCCACCAGTTTTTGCGGGTCAACCACGTTGCCGATGGATTTGGACATTTTATAGCCCTTTTCATCCAGCACGAAACCGTGGGTCAGAACGGCTTTGTACGGCGCACGGCCACGCGTGGCGCTGCTTTCCAGCAAAGAGGAATGGAACCAGCCGCGATGCTGGTCGGAGCCTTCCAGATACAAATCGGCGGGCGATTGCAATTCGGGACGGTCTTCCAAAACAAAGGCATGGGTCGCACCGGATTCAAACCAGACGTCAACGATGTCGAATACCTGAATGAAATCTTCGGCCTTG
>JAVEWI010000337.1:0-2510 GCA_034004625.1 Bdellovibrionales bacterium | reverse complement strand
CGGCAGCACTCCCCCGGAATGGACAGAGCTGCACGAACGCATGAAAGCAAAACTGACAGGATATCTTTTCCCCGAACGGGCCGTGCGCGACACGCGCGATACTATCTCTGCAAAATACGGCCGCGCGATTGCACTGTACCGCCGCGCACAAACGCGCGATGCGCTGGCCTTGATCGACCAGCTGATTGCGGCGGAGCCCAAAAATCCGTGGTTTTATGAATTGAAGGGCCAGATTTTATTCGAAGGCGGACGGATAGAAGAAGCCATCCCGTCCTATGCCCGCGCCGTGGAGTTTGCCCCGGCATCCGGATTGATCCGCACAGCCTATGCCCATGCATTGATGGAATCGCGCGAAAAAACCGCCGCACGCACAGAACAGGCGGTTGCAGAGCTCAACCGCGCCCAGCGCAGCGAACCACGGTCGCCGCATATCCAACGTCTTCTGGCGACGGCCTATGGCCGTTTGGGCAAGGAAGGCTTGTCGCGCCTGAGCCTCGCCGAACAGGCCGCCCTGCGCGGGGATGTCCAGACCGCACGGCGCGAAGCCACCCTTGCCCAGCGTCATTTGCCCGAAAAATCGGCTGCATGGCTGCGCGCGCAGGATATTCTGGACCTTATCGGCAAAAATGACAAAAAAAAGGATTGATTTTATTGCCTTTATGCACAATTTCTTAATAACAGGGGGTCTATAACGGGGAATAGCCACGTCTATGCGCCGGTATTATGATTGAATGCCGTTTGCCGTGCCGCTAACCTGATAAACCGAGCCTGACCGCCGCGCCGCATGTTTTTTCACACCGGGGAGTATCCTATATGTCCGACAACCGCTTTTTCCGCCTGACCGCCTGCCTGAAGCCCGCTCTTTTTTCCGTGCTGCTTTTGACAGCTGCCGTCACCAGCCCCGCGCTTGCGCAAACCGCAGACGCCACCAAAACCGCCACGTCTTCCCTGAGCCGCGCGGACGTAGAAGGCATTGTGCGTGATTTTATCGTCAACAACCCGCAGCTGATCCTGAGCTCGGTTGACGATTACCAAAAACGCACGATGGAAGAGCAGCAAACCGCCGCCGTCAAAAGCAACCAGGACCGCCTGTACCGCAATGAACGCAGCCCCTTTATCGGCAATGAAAAAGGCGATGTGACGATTGTAGAATTTTTTGATTACAACTGCGGTTATTGCAAAAAAGTCCTGCCTGAAATCGAAGCCCTGGTCAAAGAAGACAAGAACGTGAAAATCGTTTTCAAGGAACTGCCGATCCTTGGCCCCTCTTCCGAACTGGCTGCAAAATGGGCGCTGGCTGCACACCGCCAGAACAAATATTTTGAATTTCACAGCCGCCTGATGAAACATCAGGGCCAGATTAATGCCGATGTCCTGACCCGCGTTGCATCCGAAGCAGGGTTGAATATCGACAAGGCGCGTGAAGATGCCGAAGGCACCGAAATCCTGATCGCGCTTGAGCAAAACCGCGGTCTTGCCGCACAAATGAACATCAACGGCACCCCCGCTTTTGTTCTGGGTGAAGAAATTGTCCCCGGTGCGCTGCCCATTTCTGAAATGAAAGTCAAAATTCAGGAAGTACGCCGCAAAGCCGCCGCAGAAAAAGGCAGCGAGAAAAAATAACCAGCCGCCTCTCTATCACAAAAAAGCCCCGCAGCATTGCGGGGCTTTTTTTATGTGCGGCCGGTTGCCCGCACGCAAAAACATCACGGGGAGGCAGGCGGGGATTCCGGCACTTGCGTACCTTCAAAAGCCACATGTTTTGCAATTTCTTCTGGCCCGTTTGCGGACATGCCGTCCGCCGCAGGCCGCCACAGGTTCAGGCGGTAAACGCGGCTATAGCCATTCGCTTTTAAAACCGGCCATGCTTGCAGCGTCATCGAAAGACGGCGGGTCGGGAAAAAGCTTTCATCACAAACCAGCACAACGGTCCGCGCACGGTCCGGCAGCAATACGGGCAAGGTGTGTTCTGTCATTTCCGTTACGGGCAGGTTATAAGCCCCGCGGATATGACGCTGGTCATAGGCCGCGCCGCTGCGCACATCCAGAATAGCAAGGTCAGGCTCCGCCGCACGCAGGGCGACAAAATCATCCAGCGTCAAAAAAGCTTCATGCGCGCCTTGCATATGCTGCGTGAATTCCTCGACCGACATGCCGGGCGGGATGGGATCCAAAGAGCGCATCATCATATCAGGCGCAGGCAGCGCCTGTACGGGCAGGTTTTGCGGTGTGGGCGCATCTGCCGGCGTTGCCACAGGCACCGCTGCTGTTTCCGCGCCTCCGGCGCTGGCGGCGCCAGCGTGAATCGACAGGCAGAAAACAGACATGCATAACAGTGACTTAAGCCCAAAAACCCGCGGAGATCGGTACATAGATACCTCCTCTAATCATTTATATTTCCCATTATACGCCCGCGGCATTATGAATTCGTCATGATTTTGGCCACGCTTCTACGTGCAGTAACATGTTGAAAACAAAGAAAACAAAAGAAGGTTTGGTAATTTTATAAC
>JAVEWI010000336.1:0-2513 GCA_034004625.1 Bdellovibrionales bacterium | reverse complement strand
GCGGTACAAACAGAATGCGGATGGCAATGCCGTGGCAGAAATGCTGCGCGCCCGCCGCCGCACGCGCAAAAAAGCCGAAGCGGATAGCGCGGTTGACGAAGACAGCCCCGCCGCATCCGATAAATACGGCACCACTGTGCCTGAAAGATATAATATCGCCGTGCCCGGCATGGATTTGCCCGTGGTGCGCGAAAATGCCCATGGCCGTTTTATGGATGATCTTTATTGGGGTTTTGTGCCGCAATGGGCGCAGGATGACAAAAGCAAAATCATCAATGCCCGCGCGGAAACAGTAGCGGAGAAACCATCGTTCCGCGACAGTTTCCGCCTGCGCCGCTGCGTTATTCCGGCAGACGGCTTTGTTGAATGGCACCGCGCCGCCACGCCAAAAATTGCCTATGATATTACTTTGCCTGTGGGCATCCCCCTGCCTGCTAATGCCCTTCTTCCACGCGGCGTTTTTTGTTTCGCAGGCCTGTGGGACCGCTGGACGCATCCGCAAACCGGCGATGTGCGGGACGGCTTTGCGCTTTTGACCATCGCCGCCAATGCGCAGATTGCCGCCATTCACGACCGCATGCCCGTGATCCTGACCGACATGGCGGATATTGACCGCTGGCTGTCGCGCGAAACGGGGCCAGAAGACCTCGCCGCCATTGCCGCCCGCGCGGCGGCGGTCGCGGTGCAGATGCAGCCCGCCGAATCAAAACCGCGCCCCGCGGCAGATGATGCACAGGGCAGCCTGTTTTAACCAAAGCCCCGCCCCGCATCCCCTATGCCGCTGTTTTCAGGCGCTTTGCCATAAGGATTGACAGTCATTGCGGGATTGTCTAGCGTCACGACATATCATAACAATATTCAAACTGCATTTATTCACGCGCACGAGGAAAGGCTCCATGGGTATGAAAGACTGGTTCAAACGCCTGCAAGAAAACGCAGAAGACAAATTGAAAAAAGCAGATGACCCGCAAGAACAGCGCAATGCCAAGCGCGAAGAAAACGCGCGCGCCATCCGCCGTGCTGCAACCGTTGCAAAGCTGGCGCAAAAAGGTATCAAAACCTATGGCGAGGCATCGAAAAAAGCCGGTGAAATTGGCCGCAGTCTGACCGAAAAAACCGCAGAGCTTGCAGAAAAAGCGCAGCCCATCGCAGGCAAGGTTGACGAAACCGCAGGCCAGCTGGGCCAGAAAATCAAAGGCGCGTTTGACGTTGTCAAAGACAAGGTCGCCAAAGGCACCGATGCCGCCGGCACGCAGCTGGGCGATAAAATCGAAGGCGCACGCCAGGAACAGGCGAAAAAGCCGAGTACCGGTTCAGGCCTTCTCGACATCCTGATGCCGGGCGTGCCCGAAACGGACGCGACAAAGCCAAAAGCCCCCGCGCCGAAAGCGCCCGCACCCAAAAAACCCGACGCCCCCGGCGCATAATCCGGATACGTTATTAAAAACAGCCGCCTCTGAATGGGCGGCTGTTTTTTATGCGCGTGATTATCTATACGGCGGCGCAGCATAATACGCTTGAAAATACGGGGTTTTGCGCGGCGCGGCGGGTTTACACAGGACGGGCAAGCTGTTACGTTTTCAGCCAAGATTCAAAAAACAAAAATAGCAAAGCCGGAAAACAATCCGGCGCAAAACGGCGCTGCCGGGTGTGTGTAGGTGAAGGCGTGTCCGCCCATGGCGGCGCGTGCAACAACAACCACGGACCCGAAAGAAGAACAATGAGCGCAAATCCCAAACCGAACCATCCCTGGAGCCAAAAGTACCCCGTCGATATCGATTGGGATGCCGATGTGCCGCAAACCACGATGGTCAAACTGTTTGAAGATTCCGTGAAAAAACACGGCGACCGCACCTGCCTGAATTTCATGGGTAAAACCATGACCTATGCCGAAGTGGGCGAAGCCGTTGACCGTTTCGCCAAAAGCCTGCAAGACCAGGGCGTGGGCAAAGGATCCAAAGTCGGCCTGTGCCTGCCCAATACGCCGTTTTACGTCATCGCCTATTACGGCGCGATGAAAGCCGGCGCGACCGTGGTGAATTTCAACCCGCTCTATGCCGAAAAAGAACTGGAACACCAGATCAACGACAGCCAGTGCGATTTGATGGTGACGGTGAATGTGAAACAAGTGCAGTCGAAAGTCGAAAAGATGATCGGCACCACGCATTTGAAAAAAATCATTTCCTGCGATCTGGCCGATGCGCTGCCCAAGGTAAAAGGCTTTGCCTTCCGCGGGCTGAATACCGTCAAGGGATGGTTTGGCAAATCCGACACGATGAAAGTCGTTCAGGACCAGACGCATTTGTCTTTCGCCAAAATGATTTCCCGCCCCGGCAAACCCAAACCCGTTGATATTACATCCGACGACATTGCGGTTTTGCAATATACCGGCGGCACCACCGGCGTGCCCAAGGGCGCGGCGCTGAGCCACGGCAACCTGACCGCCAATTTGCATCAAGCGAACCTGTGGTTCACCGGCGGCAAACCGGTGCAGGGACAGGAAAAAATGCTGG
>JAVEWI010000024.1:0-11291 GCA_034004625.1 Bdellovibrionales bacterium | reverse complement strand
TGCGATGACGGAACAAGAAGCGCTTGATGCACTTCTGGACATGGCGCAGCAAAACCAGATTTTCCGCTCGCTCATCGGTACCGGATATTACGATACGCTGACGCCGAATGTGATTTTGCGCAACGTTTTGCAAAATCCGGGCTGGTACACTGCCTATACGCCGTATCAACCGGAAATCAGCCAGGGCCGCCTCGAAGCGCTCATCAATTTCCAGCAAATGGTCATGGATTTGACGGCCATGCCGCTTGCCAATGCCTCCATGCTGGACGAAGGCACGGCAGCAGCAGAAGCCATGACCTTGGCGCAGCGCGTGGGCACATCGCAAAGCAACGTGTTTCTGGTCAGCAGCGATTGCCACCCGCAAACCATTGCCGTGATTGAAACCCGCGCGCAGCCGCTGGGCATTACCGTTGTCACGGGCAGCCCTGCGGAATTGGCGGAAAAAGACGGTTTCGCCCTTTTGCTGCAATACCCCGCCACCAACGGCAGCGTCGATGATTACGCGGCGCTTGCGGAAAAAGCGCATGCCAAGGGCATGACGGTTGCTGTTGCAACAGACCTTCTCGCCCTGACCCTGCTGAAACCGCCGGGTGAATGGGGCGCGGATATTGTATTTGGATCTTCGCAGCGCTTTGGCGTGCCACTGGGCTTTGGCGGCCCGCATGCCGCGTTTTTTGCCGTGCGCGATGCCTATAAACGCAGCGCCCCCGGCCGCATTGTCGGCGTATCGGTGGACAGCAAAGGCAAAGCCGCCTACCGCCTTGCCCTGCAAACGCGCGAACAACATATCCGCCGCGAAAAAGCGACCAGCAATATCTGCACCGCGCAGGTTTTGCTGGCCAATATCGCCGGTTTTTACGCCGTATGGCACGGGCCCGAAGGCCTGCGCACCATTGCGCTGCGCATTCACCGCCTGACCGCCGTTCTGGCCGCGGGACTGGAACAACTGGGCTTCACCGTTGAAAACGCCACGGCGTTTGACACGCTGACGATTGACGCGCAATCGCAATCGCAAGCCATTTTGGACCGCGCGCGCGAACAAAATTTCAACCTGCGCGATTTTGGCGATGGCCGCATCGGCATTTCGCTGGATGAAAAATCCACCCGCGCCGAAATTTTCACCCTGTGGCAGATTTTCGCCGGCCGCAGCGCTTTGCCTTTCAGCGTTGAAGGACTTGATGCGCAAACCGATGCGATGATCCCGGATGCGCTGGTACGCACCAGCAAATATCTGGAACATCCGACATTCCACAAACACCGCAGCGAAACCGAAATGCTGCGCTACCTCCGTCATCTGGAACATAAAGACATCGCACTGAACAGATCGATGATCCCGCTCGGCTCCTGCACCATGAAGCTGAACGCGACGGCCGAGATGATTCCGATTACATGGCCGGAATTTGCCAATATCCATCCCTTTGCCCCCGCCGACCAGACGCAGGGATATCAGGTGATGCTGAAAGACCTTGAACAAAAACTTTGCGCCCTCACCGGCTTTGCCGCCGTGTCGCTGCAACCGAACGCTGGGTCGCAGGGCGAATACGCGGGGCTTTTGGTTATTCAGGCCTATCACCAAAGCCGCGGGGATACCGCACGCACCATTTGCCTGATCCCGTCGTCGGCGCATGGCACCAACCCCGCATCCGCCGTGATGGCGGGCATGCAGGTTGTGATCGTGAAATGCGATGACAACGGCAACATCGACGTTGCCGACCTGAAAGCCCGCGCGGAGCAATACAAAGACACGCTGGCCGCGCTGATGGTCACCTACCCGTCCACCCACGGCGTGTACGAAGAAGAAATCCGCGATATCTGCGACATCATCCACGCCAATGGCGGACAGGTTTACATGGATGGTGCGAATTTCAACGCGCTGGTCGGCCTTGCCTGCCCCGGCAAATTCGGCGCGGATGTCATGCACATGAACCTGCATAAAACATTCTGCATCCCGCATGGCGGCGGCGGCCCCGGCATGGGCCCCATCGGCTGCGCGGCACATCTGGCGCCGTTTTTGCCCGGCCACCCGCTGCGCAGCGGCGTGGGCGGCGAAAACGCCATCGGCCCCGTTTCTGCTGCGCCCTGGGGTTCGGCGGCGATTTTGCCCATCAGCTGGGTTTACATCACCCTGATGGGGTCAGAAGGCCTGAAACGCGCCACGCAGGTTGCCATTTTGAACGCGAATTACATCGCCAAAAGCCTCGCCCGTGATTACGAAACGCTCTATGTCGGCAAAAACGGTTTTGTCGCGCATGAATGCATCCTTGATACCCGCGGGTTCAAGGATACGGCGCAGGTCAGCGTGGATGACATCGCCAAACGCCTGATGGATTTTGGTTTCCACGCGCCGACCATGTCGTTCCCCGTGCCCGGCACGTTGATGATCGAGCCGACCGAGTCTGAATCCAAGGCAGAGCTGGACCGTTTCATCTACGCCATGCGCGTGATCCGCGAAGAAATCAGCGCCATCGAAAACGGCACATGGCCCAAAGGCGCAAACCCCTTGCATATGGCACCGCATACCTTGTCCGACGTGGCGGGTGATGATTGGCAGCGTCCCTATGACCGTGCCAAGGGTGGTTTCCCAGCCCCGTTTGTGGCGCAAGACAAATACTGGCCCCCCGTCAACCGTATCGACCATGTCGCCGGTGACCGCAATCTGGTCTGCGCTTGCCCGCCGATCGAAGAATATATGGACAAAGCCGCATGACATCATCCCGCGCCCTGATCGCCGCCCTGTGCCTGTTTTATTTGCCCGCCGATGTTCGGGCAGAACAGGTAATATCCGCACAGGGCGCGGGAAATCCTTCTGCCGTGCAAAACACGCATACATCTACCGTACAAAGCACGGATACGCTGGTCGAACAACACCACCGCGCCATCCGCGCCGCCGCGCAGCAAACCGCCGCAGCAAAACCGGAAACCGTGGCCACAGGCCATAGCGAAGCGACAGAGCCTACGCTGCAAACCGACCTGACCCGCGTTATCCGCAAACAGAAAAACGAAAAATTCCTGACCTTCAATTCCGAAAACGACATGTACGGCGGCGGCACCGACCGCAATTACACCAATGGTGCCCGCATGACGTATTTCAGCCTTGGATCTCCCGTGCCGGAATTTTTCCATGCCATCGACCGCATGGTGCCGACATTTTCCATTAACGAAACCACAAGCATTTCTTGGTCTTTGGGACATAATCTTTACACCCCCAGCGACATCGAAATCGCCGCGCCGCAAAAGGACGACCGCCCGTGGGCGGCCTTCCTTTACGGCTCCGCCGGTCTGGTCAGCGTAACCAAAAACCATATCGACAGTCTGGAAGCCACCGTGGGCGTTGTCGGCCCCGCGGCGCTGGGCGAACAGGTACAAAAATTCATTCACAATCACGTATCAGATTCCCCCATGCCCAAAGGCTGGCGCCACCAGCTTAAAAACGAACCGGGTTTGATGTTGTCATGGGAACGCAGCTGGCGCGAACGCTATGGCATCGAAGCCCTCGGCTGGAACGCGGGCGCCACGCCTTATATCGGCGCGACGCTTGGCAACATTTACACATACGCCAATGCCGGCGTGACTTTTTACCTGTCGCCCTATGACGGCCGCATGCAGGACACGCCCGTGCGCGTACGCCCCGCCATGCCCGGCACGGGGGCGTTTCTGGTGCCGGAAAACCGTTTCAGCTGGTATCTGTTCGGCGGGGTCGAAGGCCGCGCGGTCGGGCGAAACATATTCCTCGACGGTAATACATTTACCGACAGCCATAGCGTGGATAAAAAATATTTCGTGGCCGATGCCACGGCGGGCCTCGCCCTGACATATGGCCGTGCCCGCGTCAGCTATGCCATTATTTACCGCACCGAAGAATTCCACGGCCAAGACGGCGGCGATATTTTTGGCACCGTCACGCTGGGCTTGAGATTTTAAAGCTGTATGATCGGCGCGCGATTTTAATGCCGCTCCGCAAACAAGCGCAGGTTATTCGAGCCCGAACCGGCCGCCGTAACGGCGCATGATTTTTTTGCGTTCTTTTTCCGCACGCCGTGTGTTTTCACGCTTCACGCGTTTGTCGATGTCGTAAAACTTACGGCCGGGACGCGCGCGCCAAACGGTCTTGAGGCTTTGGCGTTCTTTTTCCGCCTGCGCCAGCTGCGCGCCCAATATGCCGCGTTCCATGGTTTTTTCTGTCCCGTGCAACATACCCGCCAGCATAATACCCAGCCCCAGCGGCGGCAAAGCAATGGTGGCCGGCACGCCAAGCCCGATGGACGCCGCCTGCCCCGCAAAAAACTTGCCGGAGACGCGGTTGAATTCCGTACGCAGGGTTTTGATAGTGCCGTTCAGTCGCGAAATATCCTTGCGGATTTCATCCGGTGTCATATTCCTGAAATCAGGCCGTTTGGACGCCATGGATTTTCTTCTTTCGCCGGTTTTTGACAGCTGGCTCCATTAAACAAAATAAGCGCCGCAACCGCAAGATGCCTGCGGGCATGTTTTGATACGCCGCGTTGTACTTATGTCAAAAAACCACAGGTTTATCCCCGCCAAACCGTCTGGATGATTGACGCGGCAAGATCAAAAAGGCATTGTCCAAAGGCATTTTTTGCGTCCAAAAGGATTTTTTGCATCTCACCCCGCGCCGAGGAGCCCCGCATGACCGGAAGCCAGACCGCCACCGCCGAGACCCCGCAAACCGTTACGCACAAAGACATGGCAAACGCCCTGCGCGCCCTGTCCATGGATGCCGTGCAAAAGGCCAATTCAGGCCACCCCGGCATGCCCATGGGTATGGCCGATGTCGCAACCGTTCTGTTCGGCAAATTTTTGAAATTCGATCCGTCCAACCCGACATGGCCCGACCGTGACCGTTTTATTTTGTCCGCAGGTCATGGCTCCATGCTGCTTTATGCGCTGCTGCATCTGACGGGCTACGAAAAAATGACGCTGGATGAAATCAAAAATTTCCGCCAGATGAAAAGCCTGACCCCCGGCCACCCCGAAGTCATGCCGGAAATCGGCATTGAAACCACCACGGGCCCGCTGGGGCAAGGCATTGCCAACGCTGTTGGTTTTGCATTGGCAGAGCGTTTGATGAATGCGCGTTTCGGTACTGATATTGTCAGCCATTTCACCTATGTCATCGCCGGTGACGGCTGCCTGCAGGAAGGCATCAGCCATGAAGCCTGCTCTCTCGCCGGTCACCTTGGCCTTGGCCGCCTGATCCTGCTTTACGATGACAACGGCATTTCCATCGACGGCCCGACATCGCTCAGCTTTACCGATGACACGCCGAAGCGTTTCGAGGCTTATGGCTGGGAAAGTTTCACCGTGGACGGTCACGACCCCGAAGCGATTGCCAAAGCCATTGCCGCCGCGCAATTAAACGACAAAAAGCCGAGCATCATTTGCTGCAAAACCAAAATCGGTTTTGGCGCACCGACCAAAGAAGGCAAAGCGTCTTCGCACGGATCGCCGCTGGGTGATGACGAAATCACCGGCGCGCGCAAAAACCTCGGCTGGGACCACGCGCCGTTTGACATCCCCGCAGATATCCGCGCGGCATGGGCAGGCATTGGCCAGATCGGCCAGGCCGACCGCAAAAACTGGCAGGCGCGCCTCGATAAACTGGACAGCCGCGCCCGCGAAATGTTCGACCGCATGCTGCGCGGCGATGTATCGGGCGAAGTGCAGGCGGTTATTGCTGCCTTCAAACAAAAAGCCATTGCCGAAGCGCCGAAAATCGCCACCCGCGCGGCATCCGGCAAAGTGCTGGAAGCATTGGTACCGTCCCTGCCCGAACTGATCGGCGGCAGCGCCGATTTGACCGGTTCGAACCTGACCCTTGTCAAAGACATGGGCGGCGTCAGCAAGGATAATTTCGGCGGCAGCTATATTTACTACGGCGTGCGCGAACACGCCATGGCCGCCGCCATGAACGGTATGGCCCTGCACAAAGGCATGATCCCCTATGCCGGTACGTTCCTGAGCTTCACCGATTATTGCCGCCCGTCCATCCGCCTGTCGGCATTGATGAAACAGCGCGTGATTTACGTGATGACCCATGACAGCATCGGCCTGGGCGAAGACGGCCCGACACACCAGCCGGTGGAACATGTCGCCGCCCTGCGCTGCATCCCCAATGTTCTGGTGCTGCGCCCTGCGGACGTTGTTGAAACGGCAGAATGCTGGCAGATCGCACTGAACCACACCACGGGTCCCAGCGTTCTGGTGCTGACGCGCCAAAACCTGCCGCTGGTACGCACGGAATACACGGACGAAAACATTTCGGCCAAGGGTGCCTATATCCTGTCTGAATCTTCTGCCGTTGATCCTGCCGTTACCATCTGGGCTACGGGTTCGGAAATTGAAATCGCCCTTGATGCGCAAAAACAGCTGGAAGCGGAAAACATCACCACCCGCGTGATTTCCGCCCCGTCGCTGGAACTGTTTGCGCAGCAAAGCGCGGAATACCGCCGCAAATTGACGGATGGTTCCGCCGTGCATGTCGCCATCGAAGCCGCCGTGCGTCAGGGCTGGGATGCCTTGATCGGGCCCGAGGGGATTTTCATCGGCATGAAATCATTCGGTGAAAGTGCGCCTTATCAGGAACTCTACGAACATTTCGGCATCACCGCAAAACATGTGGTGGCTGCGGTGAAGCAAAAAATCTGATAACAGCATAGCCCATACAAAAACCCCGCAGCCCTGACAGGCTTGCGGGGTTTTTCTTTGAATAATTTAATATCAGGATGGTCCGCGCGGCGATCTGGGCGAAAGCGGCGGTATGGCAGAAGAGGCCATCGGTGCCGCAGGAGAAATTCCCAGTTGCTGCATAATATGCGCCCGCGTTTCCGGCGACAGGCGCCAGCCGGGGCGCAAAGATGTTTTTTCTGTAATGGCCGTTTGCTGTATATTTTCGACAGATTGCGGCGTATAGCCCGGCGGACGGCGCAGGAAATAATTGATATCATCGACGTTGAATCCGGAAGACACACCCATCATGGCGTCATGTATCTGCTGCCCCTCCATACGGTCAAAAGTGACTTTTTCAAGCGCAGGGTTCAGCGATACCAATTCATCCCACAACGCACGTTGCATGACACGGTATGGATGTTCCGGCGTTTTCATGACGTGCTGAAACTCAGCCCCCACTGCATCGCTCCATAGTTTTTTTGCAAATTTTGATCCGGAAAATCCCGTTTCAACCATCACCTTTTGCAATTGCGCCAGGGCGGAAGCCATGCCGGAGGGCACGGACAACGGCGAGCCGCGCATGATTTCGGGCCGGCTTGCTTCAGCCCCGTAACGCCAGGCGTAGCGTTTTTCAAAAGCCTCCGCCGAAAGCCCCTCCGGAAAAACATAACGGCCCGCAATACCGGTCAGACCCGTTGCACGCTCGAATTCAAGCGCCGGCTGGGTATGCGGAGAAAGCCATGTCGGTTCCTGTTTCACAAAAGCTTTCCTGTTTCAGGCTTTGGATCAATAAGTTGAAGCACTTAACATAATATGTAAATAAATTAACCCTGTCAAGCCCGCCTAAAAAGGGTTAAAAATCATCTATAAAAACATTATCCGGAGGAGTGTCCCATGTCCGTCAAAATCGCCATCAATGGCTTTGGCCGTATCGGCCGTCTTGTTCTGCGTTCCATCATGGAAAGCGGCCGCACAGACGTGACCGTTGTCGCCATCAACGACCTTGCCACGGCAGAAGCCAATGCGCATCTGCTGAAATACGATACCGTGCATGGACGTTTCCCCGGCACCGTCAAGGCGGAAGGCAACAAACTGGTCGTGAACGGCCATGCGATTGACATGGTACAGGAACGCGACCCCGCCAACCTGCCCTGGGCCGCGCATGGCGTGGATATTGCGTTTGAATGCACGGGTATTTTCACCAAAAAATCCGACGCGATGAAACATGTCACCGCCGGCGCGAAAAAAGTTCTCATCTCCGCCCCCGCCACCGACGAAGACATCACGGTTGTTTATGGCGTCAACCACGACAAATTGACCAAAGACCATCTGGTGGTATCCAACGCGTCCTGCACCACCAATTGCCTGGCGCCTGTTGCGCATGTACTGCACAATACCATCGGCATCGAACATGGTTTCATGACCACCATCCACAGCTATACCGGTGACCAGAACACCGTGGATACGATGCACAAAGACCTGCACCGTGCCCGCGCGGCGGCCGCCAACATCATCCCGACATCCACGGGCGCGGCGAAGGCCGTTGGCCTTGTGCTGCCGGAATTGAAAGGCAAACTGGACGGCACCGCCATCCGCGTGCCCACGCCCAACGTATCGCTGGTCGATTTCAAATTCACCGCCAAGCGTGACACGACCGTGGAAGAAATCAACAACGCCATCCTCGCGGCATCGAACGGCGCGCTGAAAGGCATCCTTGGCACCTATGACGAACCTCTGGTTTCCAGCGATTTCAACCATGATCCGCATTCTTCCATCTTCGCGCTCAAAGAAACCAAAGTTATTGGCGGCCGTTTTGTGCGTGTCATGAGCTGGTATGACAACGAATGGGGTTTTTCCAACCGCATGTCGGATACCGCCGTTGCCATGGCAAAACTGAAATAATCGCTCCATACGAAAGGAAATCAAAAAATGAAAATGACCGCAAAAGTAAAAGAAATCCTGTCGTATTACGAAAGCGACAGCCCGGGTACAAAAGCCAACATCGCCCGCATGTTGATGCACGGCAAACTGGCCGGCACCGGCAACATGGTGATCCTGCCGGTGGATCAGGGTTTTGAACACGGCCCCGCGCGCAGCTTTGCCGTCAACCCCGCCGCATACGACCCGCATTACCATTACCAGCTGGCGATTGATTCCGGTTGCAATGCCTATGCGGCGCCGCTGGGCTCGCTCGAAGCCGGCGCGGATACCTTTGCCGGTCAAATCCCGCTGATTTTGAAAATGAACTCGTCCAACAGCCTGATTACGGCGAAAGACCAGTCGATCAACGCCTCTATCGCGGATGCGCTGCGCCTTGGCTGCTCGGGCATTGGCTTTACCATCTATCCCGGTTCCGAATACATGCTGGAACAACAGGAAGAAATCCGCGAGCTGTCCGAAGAAGCGAAAGCCTACGGCATTGCGACCGTCATGTGGTCATACGTGCGTGGCCCGAACATTTCCAAAGACGGCGAAACCGCGATTGATACCATTGCCTATGGCGCCCATATGGCGGCATTGCTCGGCGCGCATATCATCAAGGTAAAATTGCCGACCGACCATCTGGAATTACCGGAAGCCAAAAAAGTATACGAGAGCGAGAAAATCGCCATCGGCACGCAGGCGGAACGCGTGAAACACATCATGCAGTGCAGCTTTAACGGCCGCCGCATTGTTGTTTTCTCCGGCGGTGCGACCAAGGATGAAAACAGCGTTTATGACGATGCCCGCGCGATTTTCGAAGGCGGCGGTAACGGCTCCATCATCGGCCGCAACTGCTTCCAGCGCCCGCGTGAAGAATCGCTCAAGATGCTCGATAAAATCATGGACATCTATATGGGCAAATAACCAAAGCCCGCGACAAAAAAGCCCCGCAGAGATGTGGGGCTTTTTTTGTAACCTAAGTGAAGTTAGACAAGCGAGACACGCGCCATTTAAACAGGTGCGGCGCGCACCAGGTCAATATGATCTGCCCCGGTAATCAGCATGACCAGACGGTCAAGCCCCAGCGCATTGCCGCTGGATTGCGGCAGGCCGTGTTCAATCGCTTTGATGAAATCTTCATCCACCGGATAATCATCGCCGTAAATACGTTTGCGCTGCGCGACGTCGTGTTCGAACCTTTCGCGCTGCACCGTAGCATCAGTCAGCTCGCCAAAGGCATTGGCAAGTTCGATACCGCAAACATAAACCTCGAACCTTTCGGCGAAACGCGCATCTTCGGGCTTGGGCCGCGCCAGCGCTGCCATGGATACGGGATAATCGTAAATCACCGTGGGGACGGTCATGCCCAAATACGGCTCCACCTTGTCCATCAGGATTTTCAGCAGCGCGTTTTCCCAATCGTCATGCGGCGATGTATAAACGCCGATGCGCACGGCTTCGGCGCGGATATGCGCCAGATCGCCCAGATGGTTTTCAATATCCACATCCGCATAGTGGCGCAGCGCTTCGACCACAGTTATTTTTTCCCACGGCGCATGCGGGTCGCACGTCTTGCCCGCCGCGGTCAGCATGGCACCAGCCCCCGCCGCCGCACGGACCAGATCCGCCGTTTCATCCATCATGTCTTTATAATCCATGCCGGATTGATACCATTCCAGCATGGCGAATTCGGGGCTGTGCCAACCTGATCCTTCGGCATTGCGAAACACTGTCGCCAATTGGAATATTTTGGGCAATCCC
The DNA here is from genome assembly GCA_034004625.1 of Bdellovibrionales bacterium. Classification (GTDB taxonomy): domain Bacteria; phylum Pseudomonadota; class Alphaproteobacteria; order Micavibrionales; family UBA2020; genus UBA2020. The sequence continues at coordinate 920 of JAVEWI010000024.1, read as the reverse complement.
GCGACCAGCAGTTTTTTCATCGCGAATTCGGGGCTGGTATGCAAATACAGCGTGCGGCGCGATTGCATGTCGGGGCTGAGCAATTCGGTTTTAAACGCCTGAATATGCGGCTCCATGCAGGGCGCGGTTTGCAGCGCCGGCGTGTCTACTTCCAGATAACCGCGGGAAATGAAAAAATCGCGCACCCGCTGCATAATTTGCGCGCGGGATTGCAGATAAGGCACTTTGCGTGCGAATGCGTCAGGATACCACCACATGCCGTGTTATATAGCACAGCATCAACGCGGGTAAACCCCTCATAGATCCGGAATAAAAAGACTTAACGCGGGGCGGCGGGACGGCGGCGGACAACATTCAGGCGCGGCACGGCAACGTCCTGCCCTGCGCCGCTGTTGACGGCATCGCGGAACGCATTGGCGGCGGCCAGCTCCGCATCGCGCGCGGCCTTGGCATCCGCGTCGATTTTGTTTTTTTGCCATTCTTTCATATAAGTCAGCAATTCACCGGCGAAGGCGAATTGCGCCGATCTTTCGCGCGCGGTCGCCATAACGGTGCGGCCCGGCGTATCGGTCAGGCTGTCATCGGCGCCTTTTTCCAGCATGAACAGCACGCGGTCGGTGCGTTCTTCACGCATATCGGCGTTAAAAGCCACATGCAATGGCGTCAGGCCCAGCATGGCGTATTTATCCTGCGCGTTCACATCGGCGCCCGCGGCAATCAATTTATCCGCCACGTCAAAATGCCCGCCCGCAATCGCCTGATGCAAAGGGCCAAAGCCTTCTTCGTCCAGCAAATTGGCATCGGCTTTATAAGACAGCAGCAAATCGACCATATCGGCATTGCCCTTGTCCGCCGCGAAATACAGCATGGTGCGGTCCATCCCCGCCTTGGTATCCGCAGGCGCGCCGGATTTCAGCGCA
>JAVEWI010000335.1:0-2517 GCA_034004625.1 Bdellovibrionales bacterium | reverse complement strand
CATCACCGTGGCCGCAGCCGAAGCCGTGGCATCCGCCGCGCGGGATTTGAAATAATAATGGGTGCCGTATGCTGCGCCGCACAAAACAAGTAATCCCACCCATAATTTTTTCTTTTTCACGATGATATCTCCGGTTACAGGGGCTTTTTGAATGGCACCGGCCAAGCGGCGCCGGACAGGGGAAAGCAAGGATTATGCCGTCTGTCCCTTCTGACACGACGCAACATAGCCGAACCCTGCGCGAACATGGCAAGATTTTGATATATTTAGAAAAATATATGCATCCGCTTGAATGCGCACAGGGCACAGGCTACACTTTTGCACACAATACCAAAGAGGGAAAAAATGACCGGAACGGCAAAAAATACGGATGCGCAACAGGCGGATTTCGTCAAAATCATCGACCGCAAAGTGGAATTTGACGGATACCACCGCGTAGAAACCATCACCTGCCAACCCAAAAGCCTGCGCCACGAAGGCTTCGCTCCGCCCATGACGCGCGAAGTCATGTACTGCAATAAAATCGCTGCGGTTTTGCTCTATGCCCCGGAAACAGACAAAATCATGTTGAACCAGCAATTCCGTCTGGGCGCGTTGATGGCCGGATGCGAACAGCCGTTTTTATTCGAAGCCGCCGCCGGCGGCCTTGATGAGGGCGAAACGCCCGAAGACGCCGCAAGACGCGAAGCCCGCGAAGAAACCGGCGCAGAAATTACCGATATCGAATTCGTATCCAAAGCCTATACCAGCGCCGGATGCCTGGCCGAAGAATTCCATTTATTCGTGGGCCGCATTGGCGCGGAAACCGCCAGCGGGTTTTTCGGACTGGAAGACGAAGGCGAAGAAATCAAAACCCATTTCCTGCCCGCCGCCGACGTCATCGCGATGCTCGACCGCGGCGACATCACCAATGCGCCATCCGCCATTTTGATGCATTGGTTTGCACGCCATCATACGGCCTTGCGCGGGCGCTGGCTGAAGGCACAAACGGCAGCATAAGACACATACAAGGACAAAGACATGACACAAACATCCGCCCTGATTTCCGCCGCTGAACTTCAAAAAATAATCGGCGCGCCCACCACGCGTGTTCTGGATGCCAGTTATGGCCTGCCGCCCTTGCCCGTACGCATTGCCGATGCGCGCGATTTTGACATTGACGATATTGCAGACCCCGCCGCGCCCCTTGCCCATACAGTGCCTTCGGCGGAAGTCTTTGCGCAAAAAATATCCGCGCTGGGCATTTCAAACGGCGATACCGTGGTGGTTTACGACCGCGCCGGTATGCATATGTCTGCGGCGCGGGCATGGTGGATGTTCCGCCTGTTCGGCCATGAAAATGTGCGCGTTTTAAATGGCGGCCTGCCCGCGTGGGTCGAGGCCGGATTGGCCGTTACCCCGCGTCCCGATACTCTGCCGCCCGTGGCGCCCGGCAATTTCACCGCGCAGATGAACCCCGCGCTCTTGAAGTTGCAAAACCAGATATTTGAAAACATTGACGCGAAGGAATTCACGCTGCTCGATGCACGTGATGCCCGCAGATACAGCGGCGACATGGGCGAGCCCCGCCCCGGTGCGCAAAGCGGCCATGTGCCGGGATCCTACAGCATGCCCTTTACCGATCTTTTGAACGATGAAACCGGATTGCTGCGCGATGCGGACGAAATCACCGCCATTTTCGCCGAAAAAAATATCGACCTGTCCCGCCCGCTGGCATGCACCTGCGGCAGCGGCGTGACGGCATGTGTCGTGGCGCTTGCCTTGCATGAAATCGGGCACGGCGATGCCGCCGTTTACGACGGATCGTGGAGCGAATGGGGCGCTAATGCCGCACTTCCTAAAAAACAGGGGTATCTGCCATGAGCGATAAAAGTTTTGAAACTTTGCTGACCCATGCAGGGTCAAAACCGGATGAATACCACGGCGCGGTCAACGTGCCGCCGCACCGCATGTCCACCATCGTTTTCCGCAGCTATGCCGACTTTGAAAAAGTGCCCAACGTGCCTTATTCCTATGGCCGCGCAGGCACCCCGTCCAGCGCCGCATTCGAAGAAGCCATCGCCGCCATCGAAGGCGCATACCGCAGCGTATCCACCTGTTCCGGCCTTTCCGCGATTGTCGTGACGCTGATGGCGTTTTGCACAGCGGGTGACCATGTTTTGATGACAGATAACTGTTACGGCCCCAGCCGCAAATCATGCGAAGAAATCCTACGCCGTTTTGGCGTGGACGTGGAATATTACCCGCCCATGATCGGCGCGGAGATTGAAAAATTGTTCCGCCCAAATACCCGCCTTGTTTTCATGGAGGCGCCAGGGTCTTTGACATTTGAAGTACAGGACATAGGCGCCATTGTGGCCGCCGCGAAAAAAGCAGGCATTAAAACCGCCATCGACAACAGTTGGGCCACGCCGCTGTTTTTCCGCCCGATTGATTTCGGCATTGATGTGTCGATGATGACGGCCACAAAATATATTTCCGGTCATTCGGATTGCATGCTGGGCGTCGTATCGACCA
>JAVEWI010000023.1:0-11326 GCA_034004625.1 Bdellovibrionales bacterium | reverse complement strand
GCCCGACGATAAAACCATCGGCATCACCGGCACCAACGGCAAATCAACCACAACCGCGCTGATCGGCCATATCCTGAAACAGGCGGGTGTTGAAACAGCCGTCGGCGGCAATATTGGCGAAGCTGTCTTGGGCCTGCCCGACCTTGGCCTTGGCGGTGTTTATGTATTGGAGCTTTCGTCATACCAGCTGGATTTAATGAACAGCTGCAGTCCCGATATTGCCGTGCTGATTAACATCAGCCCCGACCATCTCGACCGCCACGGCGGGATGGAAGGATATATCGCAGCAAAAGAACGCATTTTTCGCGGCAAGGGCATAGGTATCGCCGCTGTGGACGATGACGGCAGCGCCGCCATTTTCGCCCGCCAGCGCAAGGAAGGCCAGCGCCGCATCACTCCCGTTTCCTGCCTGCGTCCCATGACACAGGGCGTTTTCGTATCGGCGGAAGGGGAATTGTTTGACGGCCCGCGCGACGTTATTGACCTTAACACCTGCCCCGCACTGCGCGGACGGCACAATTGGCAAAACGCAGCACTGGCCTATACAGCCTGCCGCGCCGCAGGCGTGGATACGCAAGCCATCGTGCGCGGCCTGCAAAGCTTCACCGGACTGGAACACCGCCAGAAAATCGTAACCAGCCTGCATGACGTTACCTATATCAATGACAGCAAGGCCACCAATGACGATGCGGCGGCGGTCGCCCTGTCCACTTTCCAGCCGATTTACTGGATTGCAGGGGGTAAGGACAAAGGCGACGGATTTGAAAAATGCACCCGTTTCCTGTCCAACATCCGTCATGCGTTTTTGATTGGCGCCGCCGAAGATGTCATGGCCACATGGCTCGACAAGCACAAAAAACCTTATACCCGCTGCGGCACATTAGACAAAGCGGTAGAAGCCGCCCACGCGATGGCGCAAAAGGAAGCCCTGGGCCATGCAGCCGTCTTGCTATCCCCCGCCTGCGCCAGTTTTGACCAGTTCAAAAGTTTTGAACAGCGCGGTGACGTCTTTACCGAAGCCGTATTGCGGGTCACCGCCGCCCAGCGCGAAAAAGACAGGAAAGAAGGCATTCTATGAACCATCTTTCGGCCCGCGCCGACAAATCGCTTTTGGGCGCATGGTGGTGGTCGATTGACCGCTGGACACTGGCGGCATTGGTCATTTTAATGGTTAACGGTGTTTTGCTTGTTTCTGCCGCATCGCCTTCGGTAGCGGAGCGCATCAACTTGTCGCCGTTCCACTTTGTGTTGCGCCATATTATTTTTCTGCTGCCTGCCGCGGGCATTATGCTGATGACATCCATGTTACCGCGCAAGGCACTATGGCGTACGGCCAGCATGGCCTTGCTGGTTTCGATGTTATTGATGCTCTGCGCGGTTTTATTTGGCGCGGAAATCAAAGGCGCGACGCGCTGGGTGCATATTTTCGGCTTTTCGCTGCAACCCTCCGAATTTGCCAAACCCGCATTTGCCGTGACCGCCGCATGGCTGATGGCACGGCATCAGGATCAAGGCACGGGGCAATTTCCCGGCCATATGCTGGCGCTGGCTTTATTCGGCATGGTCTTGGGGCTTTTACTGCTGCAACCCGATCTTGGCATGTCGCTGGTCGTGGCCGCCATTTGGGGAGTACAGGTTTTTCTGGCCGGACTCCCCATGATCTGGGTTTTTGTTTTGGCGGGCGCAGGCATTGCCGGTATTTTCGGGGCCTATATGTTTTTCCCGCACGTGGCGAGCCGTATTGACCGTTTTCTGGATCCAAGCAGCGGCGATAACTATCAGGTACAAAAATCGCTGGATGCTTTTGCCAGCGGCGGGCTGTTCGGCACCGGCCCCGGCCATGGTCAGGTTAAAATGAACCTGCCCGATGCCCATGCGGATTTTATTTTTGCGGTGGCAGGTGAAGAAATGGGGCTGCTGGCGGCTTTGTTCCTTGTCGCGCTCTTCGGCTTCATCTTGCTGCGCAGTATCTGGCGCGTGGCGCAGAGCGATGATCTTTTTGTCGTTCTGGCAGCGGGCGGTCTTTTGACCCAATTCGCGCTGCAAAGCCTTATTCATATGGGGTCGTCCCTGCAATTGCTGCCGGCCAAGGGCATGACATTGCCGTTTATCAGCTATGGCGGGTCGTCCCTGCTGGCGCTGGGGCTTGGCATGGGCATGCTGCTGTCGCTGACGCGCAAACGCCAACAATTAACAGCCGGCAATATCTGGCGCGGATTTTCCGCACGCGAAGGGGGACGGGCATGACCGCCAATCCATCAGCCACCACCATCATCCTGTCTGCGGGCGGTACGGGCGGACATTTATATCCGGCGGAGGCCTTGGCCGCAGAATTGGTCGCACGCGGATATAAAATCATCATCATGACCGACAAACGCGGCCATGCTTTCAAAAGTCTGGGTGATAGCGTCACTATATATACTGTGCGCGCAGCCACGCTGCGCCCCGGCATTGCCGCCAAAATCCGCGCGGTTTTTGATATGGGGCTTGGCATTTTGTCCGCCCTGCGTCTGGTATGGCGTTTGAAACCCGCGCTGGTCGTGGGGTTTGGCGGATATCCGTCTTTTCCCGGTGTATTGGCCGCGCAAATTTTGGGCCGCCCCACGATTTTACATGAACAAAACGCCGTGCTGGGTAAAGCCAATGTGCTGCTGGCGCCGCGCGCGCGCAAAATCGCCCTGTCTTTGGCAGGCACCCGCGGCCTGCGCGATAGCCAGCTGAACCGTACTGTGGTCACGGGCAATCCCGTGCGCGCACCTATCATTGCCGTGCGCGATGTACCCTACACTCCCCCTGCCGAAAGCTTTAGAATCCTCATCACCGGCGGCAGCCAAGCTGCCAGTGTTTTTGCCGAAGTCGTGCCCGAAGCGCTGAAAGATTTGCCAGAATATATAAAATCGCGTCTTTATGTCATGCATCAATGCCGCGAAGCTGACCTGGCCACAACCGCCCAAAAATACACCAATATGGGAATAAACGCCGAAACAGCCAGTTTTTTCAGTGACATGGCAGACCGCCTGGCGGGTTGCCAGCTGTTTATCGGCCGCAGCGGCGCATCGACCGTGGCTGAATTAGCTGTTGCGGGGCGTCCTGCGATTTTTGTACCTTACCCCGGTCATCAGGACATGCAGCAAAAACACAATGCTGACATTATCGCGCATGCCGGCGGGGCCTGGGTGTTTTTACAACCGGACTTCACACCGGCGGCACTGGCCGCACAAATCCGCGCCTTTGCCGAAGACCCTGCGTTATTGACCCGCGCCGCCGAAGCCGCCGCCACCCGCGGACAGCCCGGCGCCGCAGCCCGGCTGGCGGATCTGGCCGGGCAAGAAGCCGGCGCCCCATGACCTACGGCGTGACGGCAACCCACAAGAGACAAACCCGTGCCCAAGGCGCCCTGCGCCCGTGCGGCGCGTGAAAGGACTACCCGTATGAGCAATACTTTCCCTTTTGCCATTGGCACTGTTCACATCATCGGCATCGGCGGCATCGGCATGAGCGGTTATGCCGAAGTGCTGCACCACCTTGGCTATAACGTGCAGGGATCGGACCAATCGGAAAACCCCAATGTCATCCGCCTGCGCGATCTGGGCATTCGCGTCATGATCGGCCACGACGGCAAAAACGTATTCGACAAAGACGGCAAAGCCGCCGCCGTGGTCGTCAAGTCCACAGCGGTCAAAAAAGACAACCCTGAAATCATCGCTGCCAAGACAGAGAAAATTCCGGTTATCCCCCGCGTTGATTTGTTGTCGGAATTGATGAAATCAAAATGGTGCATCAACGTATCGGGCACGCATGGCAAAACCACCACCACGTCCATGATCGGCCATGTGCTGGAAAAAGCCGGCATTGACCCGACCGTTATCAACGGCGGTATCATCAATGCCTATGGCAGCAACACCCGCATGGGCGCCAGCAACTGGATGGTTGTTGAATCGGACGAAAGCGACGGCACCTTTTCGCACCTGCCCTCGGTCGCGTCGATCATCACCAACATCGACCCCGAACATATGGATTACTACGAAACATTCGACGCGCTGAAAGAAGAATTCATCGCCTATGCGCATAACCTGCCATTTTACGGCGTGGTCATTGCCTGCATCGACCATCCGGTAGTCGAAGAATTGCTGCCCGAATTCCACCGCAAGACCATTACCTATGGTTTCAGCGACAAAGCGGATATTCAGGCCGTGAATGTTGTTTCCACCCCCGAAGGCCTCGTCTATGACGTCAAGGTCAACGACCCGCATCTGGCGAACTTCCCGCGCGAGATCAAAGGCGTGAAATTGCCCATGTTCGGCCCGCATAACGTGGTCAATTCGCTGACGACTTTTGCCATTGGCCATGAAATTGGCATACCGGCGGAGCAAATCGCCACATCGCTGATTAAATTCAAAGGCGTGAAACGCCGTTTCACCACCACGGGCATTTCAAACGACATCACGGTGATTGACGATTACGCACATCACCCCGTTGAAATTTCCGCCGTGCTGAAGGCAGGCCGCGACGCTGTCGAAGGCCGCGGCGGCGGCCGCGTGATTGCCGTGATGCAGCCGCACCGCTACACGCGCCTTAAAAACCTGTTCCAGGAATTTGCCGCCTGTTTCGATCTGGCCGATATGGTCGTGATTGCGGATGTTTATACCGCAGGCGAAGAGCCCATTCCCAATATCAGCCGCGATACACTGGTCGCCGCGATTGAAAAACACGGACATAAAAACGTCCGCGCACTGGAAAAACCCGAAGCCCTTGCGGCACTGGTCAAAGACATCGCCCAGCCGGGAGATTTTGTGATCTGCCTTGGCGCGGGCAGCATTACCAATTGGGCGCATGGATTGCCCACTGAACTGGATGCGCTTTTTGGCAATACACCCAAAACAGCCCACGGCGGCGCGGCATGACGGCGCAACCGCAAAAAACTTTTGATGCGGGATTGATCGACCGCCTGCCCGCCGTGCGCGGCAGATTGACCGAAAACGCCGCCATCGGCCACATGACATGGTTTGGCGTGGGCGGCCCGGCAGAGGTTTTATTCAAACCGGAAGACAAGGACGATCTGGCGCAATTCATCGCCGCCTGTCCTGCGGATATTCCCGTGACGGTTTTGGGTGTGGCATCAAACCTGATCGTCCGCGATGGCGGCATTCCCGGCGTTGTTATCCGCATGGGCCGCGAATTTGCGCAGATCGCAGCCGAAGACACCGTTGTGACCGCAGGCGCAGCCGCGCTTGATATCAACGTCGCGCTGACTGCGGCGAAACATCATATCGCGGGGCTTGAATTCCTGTCCGGTATTCCGGGCACTATTGGCGGCGCGCTGCGCATGAATGCCGGCGCCTATGGCGGCGAAACCAAAGACGTTCTGCGCCATGCCGATGTGCTGCTGCGCGATGGCAGCATCAAAACCATGACCGGCGCGGAAATGGGGCTGACATACCGCCATAACGATTTGCCGGATGATGTGATTTTCCTGTCCGCCACCTTTGACGGGCAAAAAGGCGTGCAGGCGGACATTGAATCCCGCATGGACGACATCAAAACCAAACGCGGCGAAACCCAGCCGATTAAAACCAAAACCGGCGGTTCGACCTTTGCCAATCCCGAAGGCCACAAGGCATGGCAGCTGGTGGACAGCGCCGGATGCCGCGGTTTGCAAATCGGCGGCGCGCAGGTATCCGAACTGCATTGCAATTTTTTGCTGAATACCGGCGGCGCAACCGCGGCCGATATCGAAAGACTGGGCGAAGAAGTGCGTAAACGGGTTGCGGAAAACAGCGGCGTCATGTTACGCTGGGAAATCAAGCGGATTGGGGTTCCGCTGCCGGAGGATAAAGACATTTTATCCTTCATGAAGGGGTAGATTTTTTAAGATGGCCAAGACAGTCGCAGTCCTGATGGGCGGGTGGTCTGCAGAGCGCGAAGTTTCGCTCTCGAGCGGTCGCGCCTGCGCCCAAGCGCTCCGCGAAACCGGATATAACGTGCAGGAAATTGACGTCCAGCGCGATCTTTCCGCGCTTTTGGCTGCATTAACCCCCAAACCCGACGTTGTTTTCAACGCGCTGCACGGCAAAGGCGGCGAAGACGGCTGCATTCAAGGCGTTCTGGAAATGCTCGACATTCCCTATACGCATAGCGGCCCCCTGCCCTCTGCCCTTGCCATGAACAAACAAAAAGCCAAGGAAGTTTTAAAACCTCTCGGCATGCGTTGCCCCGAAGGCAAGCTGGTGCATATCGACGATATCCGCGCCGGTGTCGAAGCCATGCCGCGCCCCTATGTGGTGAAGCCGAATACCGAAGGCTCCAGCGTGGGCGTTTATATCGTCCGCCCCGGTGACAACAAACCGCCGCTGGGCCTGGATAGCTGGAGCTATGGCGCATGGGCGCTGGTCGAGGAATATATTCCGGGCCGCGAACTTTCTGTGGCCGTTATGGGAAGCCGCGGTGAAGAAGCCCGCGCCCTGACCGTGACCGAAATCCAGACGCATGTGGATTTTTACAATTACGAAGCAAAATACGCACAGGGCGGGTCAAAACACGTTATTCCCGCACCGATTGACGGCGCCGTTTTTAACGAAGCGATGCGCATGGCGACCTTTGCACATGAAAAACTCGGCTGCACAGGTGTCAGCCGCAGCGATTTCAGATACAATGATAACGAACCGGGACTTTCGGGGCTTTATTACCTCGAAACCAATACACAACCGGGGATGACGCCAACATCCCTTGTCCCGGAACAAGCGGCGCATATGGGGTTAAGTTTTGGGGAACTTGTGGCGTGGCTCGTAGAACACGCCGAGGTACATACGTAAGGGGTTACGTATTGCCGCGGGCTACGGAAGAAGCCGCAGGTTTTTTGGGGTAGATGAAGTTTTTTGCGAAAAAGGGCGATGCGTCGGCCTCCCGGCGCCGCGCGCGGCTATGGGTGCAACGATTAAAATCGGTTGCGCTTTATGGCGGCACTGCGAGCGTTTTTCTGGGACTGGTGATTTACGGCTGGCTGGGCGGGTGGTTCTCGCTTGCCGGCACATATGCCGTGCAAAAAACCGTTGCCGCCAGCGCCGCGGCGGGTTTCAAGGTCAATGATATTCTGGTGGTCGGCCGCAAAAATACCGCGCCCGAAGAAATCCTGTCACGCCTGCGCATATCCACGGGCGATGCGCTGTTTGGCGTATCCATAGCCGAAGGGCAAAACGCGATTGCGGATATTCCGTGGGTGGCCGAAGCCACCGTCGCGCGGCGGTTGCCCGATACCGTTGTGGTCACCATCCGCGAACGCAGCCCCGCCGCTTTGTGGCAATACCGCCAGAAAATCTCCCTGATCGACAGCGAAGGCCATGTGTTGAGCGAAAGCAATCTGGACAGCTGGCGCCATCTGCCCCTCGTCGTGGGCGAACACGCACCGCAGGATGTGGCGAAGCTTTTGGGCTTGCTGCATGCGGAACCGGAAATAGCCGAGAAACTTTCCGCCGCTGTGCGCATTGGCAACCGCAGATGGGATTTGCGCCTTAAAAACGGCGTGCTGGTGAAACTGCCGGAAAAAGACGTTGAATTCGCGCTGCGCCGCCTTGCCGTTCTCGGCATGGATGAAGGCCTCATGACACGCAGCGTCAAACATATCGATTTGCGCATCAGCGGAAAGACCGTTGTCGAGCCGGACAGCGCCAGCGCCGAAAAAATCTGACGAAAAAACAGAACCCAACAAACAAAATAAAAAAGCGAAGCAGCAAAGGGAGATCAAAAAATGAAGAAGGGCAAAAACACCCCGCCGGAACAGGTCAGCGGCGAAACCGTCACCGGCTTCGACCTTGGAAAACGCAGCCGTAAAACGGCGCCTGCCCGCAACATTGTCGCCGCGCTTGATATCGGCTCCAGCAAAATTTGCTGCTTCATCGCAGAACTGCGCCCGCACGGCGGGCTGGAAGTCATCGGCATCGGACATCAGGCGTCGCGCGGCATCAAAGCCGGCACCATCGTTGATCTCAAAGCCGCCGAAACCGCGATCTCCCACGCGGTGGAAGCAGCCGAGCTGATGGCCGCCAAAGAATTGCAAGGCCAACCCATCCGCCGCGTTTTCGTCAATATTCCCGGCGTGCATACGCGTTCGCACCAGATGTCCGTGAATGTCAAAATTTCCGGCCACGAAGTGTCCGACCGCGATATCCAAAGCGCATTGGCGCACAGCCGCGGCGCCGTACAGAACGGACGCGATGAATTGATCCACATCATCGCGGCGGGCTACGCGCTTGATAACCAGCGCGGCATCAACGACCCGCGCGGCATGACGGGGCAGAGCCTTGATGTATTGCTCAGCCCCGTGACAGCACAAAGCACGGCCCTGCGCAACATCGCAGCCGCCCTGCACCAGAACCATCTGGAAGTGGACGCCTTCTGCGCTGCGCCCTATGCCGCAGGCCTTGCGACTTTGGTCGAAGATGAAAAAGACCTCGGCTGCACCGTCATCGACATGGGCGGCGGCACGACGTCTATTGCTGTTTTTGCGCAAGGCAAACTGGTTTATTCCACCGCCATTCCCGTTGGCGGCAATCACGTCACCAGCGATATTGCACGCGGCCTGACAACATCCGTTGCGGATGCGGAGCGTATCAAAACATTATACGGCGCGGCGCATGCGACATCGACCGACGACGGCGCATTGATTGACGTGCCGCCCATTGGCGAAGAAGAACCGTTGCAGCCCAATTACATTCCCAAATCATTGCTGGTCGGCATCATCCAGCCGCGCATCGAAGAAACATTTGAATTAGTGCGCGCAAAACTGGTCGATAACGGTATCAACCAGATTGCCGGACGCCGCGTTGTTTTGACCGGCGGCGCATCGCAATTGCCGGGTCTTTGCGACATCGGTCAATTGATCCTCGATAAACAAATCCGTTTGGGCCGTCCGCAGCGTATTCGCGGTCTTGCCGAAGCGACGGGCGGCCCTGCTTTTGCCGCTTGCGCCGGTCTTTTGACCTATGCGGCAGAGCATGCAGCCGATGAAACGCCCCGCGCGGCGTCTTCTTACAGCTTTGGCCTGCCCTTTACGCTCCAAGGCAATGTGCTGCAAAAGGTCACGTCTTGGTTGAAAGAGAACTGGTAAGCGATTCAAACCGTTCGCTTTTCCTGCGAACGGGGCAAAATTTCACTGATTTTCCAAACTGTTACACCCGAAAAGACATCAAAAAAAATGCATCAAAATGCATGATGACTCTGGAAAGCGGCAAAGAGAGTAAGTAGAATCGGCAGCGTTACGAAGCGGAGGATAACAAAAAATGATAAATGTAAGAATGCAATCACCCACAAACAGACTGAAACCGAAGATCACCGTCATCGGTGTCGGCGGTGCCGGCGGCAACGCTGTCAACAACATGATTCATTCGCAGCTGGAAGGTTGCGAATTCCTTGTATGCAATACCGATGCGCAAGCGCTTGAAGGCTCTTCCGCACCGCATAAAATCCAGCTGGGCGCCAATGTGACGCGCGGTCTGGGTGCGGGCGCGAACCCCGAAATCGGCCGTGCCGCGGCAGAAGAGAGCATCGAGGAAATCCTCGCCTATCTCGAAGGCTCCAACATGGTATTTGTCACAGCCGGTATGGGCGGTGGCACGGGCACGGGCGCAGCACCGGTGATCGCACAGGCCGCACGCGAAGCGGGCATCCTGACGATCGGCGTTGTCACCAAGCCTTTCCATTTCGAAGGCACGCACCGCATGAAGCTTGCCGAAAACGGCATTGCGGAGCTGCAAAAATACGTTGATACCCTCATCATCATCCCGAACCAGAACCTGTTCCGCATTGCGAACGAAAAAACCACTTTTGCGGATGCTTTCCGCATGGCGGACGAAGTTTTGCAATCCGGCGTGCGTGGCGTAACCGACCTGATGGTTATGCCGGGCCTGATCAACCTTGACTTCGCGGACGTCCGCGCTGTCATGCTTGAAATGGGCAAAGCCATGATGGGTACGGGTACGGGCGAAGGCGAACGCCGCGCGATCGAAGCTGCGGAAGCCGCCATTTCCAACCCGCTGCTGGATGACGTGTCGATGAAAGGCGCCAAAGGCGTTCTGATCAACGTGATCGGCGGTCTTGACATGACGCTGTTCGAAGTTGACGAAGCCATCAACCGTATCCGCGACGAAGTTGACCCCGATGCCAACATCATCTTCGGCTCCACTTTCGACCAGACCATGAACGGCACGATGCGTGTGTCGGTTGTGGCCACCGGTATCGAAGCAGCGACGATGGCACAACCCCGCCCTTTGCACTTGGCGGGCGCGCAGGTTGATCCCGCGCGCCGTGGCAACCTTGGCGGCGCAAAGCCCCATGGCGGCCTGAACACCCAGGGCTATGGCGCGGCGCCTTCCGCCGCGACCGGCTATGAAAGAACGGCAGCGCAGCAGGCTTTGGCCCGCGACGCTGGCTTCTCCGGCGGTATTCCGTCGTCGATCATCCCCGCACATGCCAGCCAGGCACGCGCGGCGGCAACGGCGCAGAAAACCGCGGCACCCGTCACGGCAGCTGCCGATGATTGGGCCGGCGACAACACCGCCCCCGAAGCAACCGTAGGTCATGCAGCTTCCACTTCCTATGCACCGGCCGCAGCTGCTGCTGCAACCGCGCGCAAAATGGAAGACGATGTTGCGGAATCCGACACATGGACACGCCCCAGCACGCCCGCGCAAAGCTATAACCGCACGGTGCCGCCCGTTACGCAATCGCGTGACGCGGTTCAGCCCCGCGCGCAGCGCCACGGCAACAGCTTCATCCCGCCCAAGCCGGTTGACCCGCGTCAGGCAGCAGCTGCTGCTGCCGCTGCGTCTTCCGGCGCGGATCTCTTCACAGCAGAAGAGCCGGAATTGAACGCTGCCAAAGCGGCACCCGCCGCGGCGGAAAAGCCGGTGAAAAAATCGCCGTCACTGTTCGAACGTTTCACCCTGCAACGTCACAAAGAAGAAGTTGTGGAAGCGCCCGCCGCAACCACGACCGTGACAGGCAAGTTGACCGTTGAAGACGGCGGCAAAAAAGAAGAGGACGAGCTGGACATTCCCGCTTTCCTCCGCCGTCAGGCGAACTAAGACGGCATAGCCGTGAGGCGAACTAAACCGATAAAAACTAACCCCTCCGCTAGGGGTCGTAACGAAAAGGCCGGGAAGCAATTCCCGGCCTTTTTATTTTTCGGATTTTACGCTGGCATCAATTAGCGCGCGGGGCGCTATATCAATTAGCGCGCAGGGCGCGCTGCTGCCGGTTTGTTATCGGGGCAAGCCGCGGTCGGGACGTGTTTCGCTTCGGTCACGTTGCGGTAAATGCTGAACGGGCCGTT
>JAVEWI010000334.1:0-2523 GCA_034004625.1 Bdellovibrionales bacterium | reverse complement strand
GGCAAAAACGACAAGGCTTTGCAGCAAATGGTATCCGTCTTCGCGCCGCCCCGTGACATGTAAAATCAGATTGATTTTTGCAGGCGCCAGCAGGTGAAAGCTCTTTGCACTCATATTGCTCAGGCTGCTCATATTGACGTGGCGCATGGTTATTCCTTTTTATTCTTCGCCTGTTTTTGGGGCGGGCAGGGCGGTGCATCTGTTGTCACGGCAAGCGGCCTGCATGATTTCGGTAGGTATTTGAGGGGTGCAGAGAGCCGCGCCGCGGGTCACGGCATTTTCCTGCCGCGTGCTGTAATAATGCCTGACCTCGGCGCGGCGTTCCTTGCGCAGGCCGGAAATACCGCCACAGGGCAGGGCGATCAGCGTGCAGTCGCTGTCTGTGTGGCAGGCGCTATAGGCGGGAAGCGACAAATCCGGCGTGTCATCCACCTGCGCGATGTTTTCATGGGTGAAAACAATCACGGCGGAAATCAGCAGGGCGAAAAAAACCGGCAGGGCAATATGCATGGCGAAAACAACGGGTCATCTGGGTGCGGCAGGATATTCCTGCGCTTCATATATATCCCATCGGGCGGGTCAAAGCGAGGTGTCTTTGTGCACCAGCGTGGTTGCGGCGGGTTCCATGCCATTGCGCAATTTGCGCTCAACGGCGGCGCGGAAATCTGCATCCTTGCTCAGCGTGCGGGCGCGTTGCCATTTGAAACGTGCTTCGGTATGGCGGCCTGACTGCCAATAGGCATCGGCCAGATGGTCGAGGATGGCGGTGTCGTCCGGCACCAGCGCAACGGATTTTTCCAGCCAATACACGGCCTGCTGCATATCGCCAAGGCGGTAGAAAGCCCAGCCGTAGCTGTCCAGAATATAACCGTCATCAGGGCGCAGGTTGACGGCGCGGCGCACGAAATCCATGCCTTTTTGCAAATTCACGCCTTTGTCGATCCATGTATAGCCGATGTAATTCAGGATCATCGGGTTATCGGGTTGAAAACTGAGCGCCAGCAGCAGGTCTTTCTCCGCGCGGTCCCATTCATTGGCGCGTTCCAGCGACATGCCGCGGGCATAAATCAGCGCCCAGTGGTCTTCACCCGGTTCTGTGACATCGGCCAGAATTTCGTCATAGATGGCGATGGCCTGTGTGAAGTTTTCATTGCGCCGGTGCATATCGCCAAGCGCGGTCAGGGCTTGCATGCGTGTTTGCGGCATGGCGGACAATTCGCGGAGCAAGGTGGCGGCTGCTTCTGTTTTATTTGCGGCTTCGTATGTTTCGGCAATCCGCAGACGCGACAGCAGGTAAAGCGGCGATGTGGCAGGAATTTTGCCATAGGCCGCGGCGGCGGGCCCGTAATGTTCGTTGATGGTTGCAATATCGCCCACCATCAACCTGCCAAAATCGGACTGTGGCGACAAAATCATGACCAGATGACTGTATATCTGCGCGCTGTCAAACGAACGGCGTTCAAAAAGCATGGTGGCAAGGTCGAACATGGCAACCGCAGCGCCATCGGCAGGCGTACGGATCATGGGCGGATTGTTTTTTGCGGCGGGCACGTTGTAAAGATCGCCAATGCCGTCACGCAGGCGGGATGCCATTTCGGTATTGCCGCTGCGGGTAAAAAAATCGGCCAGCAACAGGACGTTATGCAACGACAGGTTATCTTCCATCGAGGCTGTATAATGTTTTGCCGCGTTTTCCGTGTCGCCGGCAATGTCGTACATCATCGCCAGATGCAGGTTATATGTCGGGTCGGTTTCTTCGGAATATTCCGACAGATGCGCAATTGCGCCTGTGCGGTCACCCATGCCCACCTTGGCCCATGCGGTCAGTAGAGGTTTGGTATATTGGCCGAAACCGTCATCTGGCAGGCGTGCCACCATATCGGCGGCGGTTTGAAATTCACCGCGTGTCATGGCCTCGCAAGCCATAAAAATGCTGGCAATGTCTGTGCCGTTTTGATGTTCCGCCGTGATTTTTTCGGCAAGGCGGCGTGCCGCCGGATATTCCCCCGCGCCGAGGGAGAGCAGGAAGGCACGGCTGGTCATGAGTTCATTCTCGCTGTCAAAATTGACAACGGCATTCATATAATGCTGCGCGGCTGGCCAATCCTGCTGGCGCTGTGCGAAACGTGCGGCAAGGTAATTGCCGGAAA
Source organism: Bdellovibrionales bacterium (assembly GCA_034004625.1). Taxonomy (GTDB): domain Bacteria; phylum Pseudomonadota; class Alphaproteobacteria; order Micavibrionales; family UBA2020; genus UBA2020. Next base: position 373 of record JAVEWI010000334.1, on the reverse strand, counting down.
ACGTATTGCCCGTGGGCATATCCGTGATCCGCGCAGGAGCCTGCGCGAAATGACTGTCGCTGATTTCTATGCTATGGGCTTGCGTGGTATCGGCCTGCGGCAGGGTTGCAAAAAAAGGCATACCTGCAAAGGCGAAGGCACAGGCCACCGTCAGGGTTTTATAAGAGCAGAAAATAGTTTTCATCCGTCAGCGGGCTTTCTGGTCTATTTTTTTCTTATGTTTTTATTCTGTTTATTTCCCTTCGCTCCGCTGAAAGAACACACCTGTATATATATGTGCACCAGCCGCGGGGCTTTTCCCCTAGTTAACAGCATTGCATAAAGTCGTTAACAACCCGTGACCAAACGGGAATTATGGATCAATTTATGTAAG
>JAVEWI010000333.1:0-2528 GCA_034004625.1 Bdellovibrionales bacterium | reverse complement strand
GTTCATGCCTTTGGCTTCGGCCGATCCCTTTGGCGGCGTGATCCTGACAGATTGGTATGAAAACCCCGATGTACCGGGCGAGCGTTTCAAGCTGAACGTTTTCATCCTCGACCGCCAGCTGCGTTCTGACGGCGTGCGCGTGGCGGTATTCAAACAAAACCGCACCGGCAAGAATGACAATTGGCGCGATGCCGCAGTCACGCCGGAAATGGCTTTGGGCCTTGAAAACGCCATCCTGTCCCGCGCGCGCGAATTGCGTGTGGCGCAGCTGGGCCGTATGAATTAAACCCTGCCCAAGACACCGAAAGCCTCCAAGGATAGAACCATGCAAGACAGATATAATATTAAACAGGCCGAAACACGTTGGCAGCAAACATGGCGCGACAAAGGCAGCTTTGCCGTCAGCGAAGACACCAGCAAGCCGAAATTTTATACCCTTGCCATGTTCCCCTATCCTTCGGGCCGGCTGCACATGGGGCATGTGCGCAATTACACGCTGTCCGATGTAATTGCCCGTTTTAAACGTGCACAGGGTTTCAACGTATTGAATCCGATGGGCTGGGACGCATTCGGCCTGCCCGCCGAAAACGCGGCGATTGAAAACAAAACGCATCCCGCCAAATGGACGCATCAAAACATCGCCGTCATGAAGGCGCAGATGGATATGATGGGTCTGGCCATTGACTGGGACCGCGAAATTGCGACCTGCACGCCCGAATATTACCGCCATGAACAGAAATTCTTTCTCGATTTCCTCAAGGCCGGTCTCGCCTATCAAAAAGAAAGCTTCGTCAACTGGGATCCGGTTGAAAACACCGTTCTGGCCAACGAACAGGTTGTGGACGGTTGCGGGTGGAGATCCGGCGCACCGGTTGAACGCCGCAAGCTGAAACAATGGTTTTTGAAAATCACCGATTTTGCCGATGATTTGCTGGCAGGTATCGAAACTTTGCCCGGCTGGCCGGAAAAAGTCCGCATCATGCAGGAAAACTGGATCGGCAAATCCCAAGGTTTGAATTTCCGTTTCGACATTGCGGATACCGCGCGCAAAGCAGACGCCGCCGCCACGGAAATTGAAGTTTTCACAACCCGTCCGGATACTTTGTTCGGCGCGTCGTTTGTGGCTTTGTCGCCTGACCACCCGATTGCGGCGGCGCTGGCCGACAAGCACAAAGAAATTGCGGATTTTATCGCCGAATGCCGCCGCCTTGGCACATCCGAAGCCGTATTGGAAACCGCGGAGAAAATCGGTTTTGACACAGGGGTCGAGGTAACGCATCCCTTTGCCGCCGATAAACGCCTGCGCGTTTTCATCGCCAATTTCGTTTTGATGGATTACGGCACGGGTGCGATTTTTGGCTGCCCCGCGCATGACCAGCGCGATTTTGAATTCGCAAAAAAATACAACCTCGACATCCTGCCCGTAGTTATTCCGGACGATGCAGATGCGGCAGGCTTTGCCATTACCGACGCGCCCTATACCGGCGCGGGCAAACTGCACAATTCCGATTTCCTGAACGGCATGACATCGGACGACGCGAAACGCGAAGCCATCAGCCGCATGGAAAAACTGGGCAAAGGCCAAGGCACCACGCAATACCGTCTGCGCGATTGGGGTATCAGCCGCCAGCGTTATTGGGGTTGCCCCGTGCCGATCATCCATTGCGATGCCTGCGGCATTGTGCCGGTGCCGGAAAAAGACCTGCCGGTCACGTTGCCCGAAGATGTCAGTTTTGACCAGCCGGGCAACCCGATTGCGCATCACGCCACGTGGAAACACACCACATGCCCCGCCTGCGGCGCCAAGGCGGAACGGGAGACGGATACCTTTGATACTTTCTTTGAAAGTTCATGGTATCAATTCCGTTATTGCGATCCGAAGAACGAAAAAACCGGATTTGACGCGGATAAAGTCAAATACTGGGCGCCGGTTGACCAATATATCGGCGGCGTTGAACATGCCGTCATGCATTTGCTTTATGCACGTTTCTTTACCCGCGCTTTGAAAAAATGCGGATACCTGAATTTTGACGAGCCCTTCACCGCACTGTTCACGCAGGGCATGGTGACGCACGAAACGTATAAAGACCAAAACGGTAAATGGCTGTATCCGGCTGATATCGAATTCAGCGGCAACGCCGTTTACAAAAAATCCGACAATTCGCCCGTCACCGTGGGCCGGATTGAAAAAATGTCCAAGTCCAAGAAAAACACGGTCGATCCCGTGGAAATTCTGGAGACCTACGGCGCGGATGCGGCACGTCTGTTTATTTTGTCGGACAGCCCGCCGGAGCGTGATCTGGAATGGACGGAAAGCGGTATCGAAGGCGCGTGGAAATACGTGAACCGCGTCTGGCGTCTGGCGACCCAGCCCGTAAACCCCGCACAGGCGGGCGGCAAGGCGGATAACGACGCAATGCGCCGTAAAATCCACAAAACCATTCAGGAAATGACACAGGATCTGGATCGTTTCCATTTCAACAAATCGGTTGCCCGCTTGCGCGAATTGTCAAACGCGATCGAGGACT
>JAVEWI010000332.1:0-2528 GCA_034004625.1 Bdellovibrionales bacterium | reverse complement strand
CACGCTGCTTTCCGCGCCTGTCAACGACATGCTGCCGCTGCAGGTAAATTCGGACGAGCCTTATGGCGAAGACGTGCGCTTGCGTTACCGTTTCCTCGACCTGCGCCGTGATGTTCTGCATAAAAACATCGTGCTGCGCAGCGACGTGGTTTCTTCCCTGCGCCGCCGCATGCTGGAGCAGGATTTCCGCGAATTCCAAACGCCGATTTTGACAGCGTCTTCACCCGAAGGCGCGCGCGACTTCCTCGTGCCGTCGCGTCTGCATCCGGGCAAATTCTATGCCCTGCCGCAAGCGCCGCAGCAGTTCAAACAGCTGCTGATGATGTCCGGTTTTGACCGTTATTTCCAAATTGCGCCTTGCTTCCGCGACGAAGACGCCCGTGCAGACCGCACGGCGGGCGAGTTTTACCAGCTCGACATGGAAATGTCGTTTGTGACGCAGGATGACATTTTCAGAGTCATGGAAAGCGTGATTGGCGGCATGTTCGAAGAATTCTCTTCCTTCACCGGCAAGAAATTTGACGTATCGCCCGCGCCGTTTATCCGTATCCCGTTCGATGAATCGATGCTGAAATACGGCAACGACAAACCCGACCTGCGCAACCCCCTCGTCATTACAGATGTGACCGAAGTTTTTGCGCGTGAAGACGTGGAATTCAAGGCCTTCAAAGGCGTGGTTGCGGCGGGCGGTGTTGTCCGCGCCATTCGCGCGCCCAAAGTCGGCGACCGTCCGCGTAGCTTCTTTGACAAGCTGAACGATTGGGCAAAAAGCGAAGGCGCCGTTGGCCTTGGCTATGTCGTCTTCGAAGGTGCGGATGGCAAAGGCCCGATTGCCAAATTCATCCCCGCCGCGGCGCAAGACGCGCTTAAAAAACTCACCGGCGCCGAAGACGGCGATGCCGTATTCTTTGTCTGCGACCAGGTGGCCAAAGCCGCGCCGCTGGCCGGTAAAGCCCGCACCAAAATTGCGGAAGACATGGATATTATCGACAAGTCCAAATTCATTTTCTGCTGGATTGTCGATTTCCCGATGTTTGAAACCAACGACAAAACGGGGAATATCGATTTCTCGCACAACCCCTTCTCCATGCCTGCGGGCGGGTTGGATGCCTTGAATACCCAAGATCCTCTCAGCATCAAAGCTGTGCAATATGACTGCGTGCTGAACGGGATCGAATTGGCATCCGGCGGTTTGCGCAACCATATCCCTGAAGCAATGGAACGTGCGTTTGAAATCGCGGGCTATCCCAAATCTGCGGTGCAGGAAAAATTTGGCGGCATGTATAACGCCTTCAAATTCGGCGCGCCGCCGCATGGCGGCTGCGCATTCGGTATTGACCGTATGGTCATGTTCCTGGCGGATGAACCGAACGTACGCGAAGTGATTGCATTCCCCATGAACCAGCAAGCCGAAGATTTGCTGATGGGGGCGCCCAGCCCGGCCGAGCCGAACCAGCTGCGCGATGTGCATATCAAGCTGGAACTGCCCAAAGCAATTGAAAAAGCCGAAGCGCAAGCCAAAGCCGCGGGTTAAGCACGGAGAAGACGCATGACAAGCCAGAACGCAGCCGGCAATAAATTTGCCGGAGACATGATTAATCCTGTGGACGGCTATGCGTCCGGCCGCCTTGCCGGATATGACGGTAATTATTACGCATCGACCCTGACCGAAGACCGCACATGGCCTGCGCTGGAATCCGCCATTGAAACCGATGTCTGTGTTGTGGGCGGCGGGCTTGCGGGCGTGAATACGGTTTTGGGTTTGCGCGAACGCGGCAAGGATGCAGTATTGCTGGAATCGGCGCGCATCGGCTGGGGTGCATCGGGACGCAATGCGGGTTTTGTGGCCAAGGGTTATGCGGCGGGCGAGGGCAGTCTTTTGTCCAAATACGGCAAAGACAAAGCCAAAACGCTGGTCAGTCTGACCAAAAATGCGCGCGGCTTGATCCGTGACCGCATGACAAAATACAACATCGATTGCGGCCCTGTGATTGATGGCGTTTTAACCGTGGCATGGCACGACCATCCGGCTGCGGTTGTGGATGCGATCAAACAGGCGAATGACCATTTCGATTTGGGGTTTGAATACCGCAGCCGCGAAGAAGTCCGCGCCCTGTGCCGCACCGAACGTTATTACGACGGTATTTTTTCCCCGCATGATTACCAGATGAACCCGCTGAAATTCCTGCGCGGTCTTGCCTTTGCGGCAGATGCTTTGGGTGCGCGGATTTTTGAACAAAGCGGCGTGACGTCCATCACCAAAGACGGCGCGGCGTGGATTGTTAAAACCGCGCGGGGCAGCGTACGGGCCAAGGATGTTGTGCTATCGACTGCGGTTTATGGCGATGCGGTGGACAAACGCCTGCAACATGCGGCTATTCCGGTGCAGACCTATATCATGGTGACGGAGCCGATCAGCGAGGATGCCTATGCCGCATCGTTGAATACAGAATATGCGATTTATGACAGCCGTTTTTGCAGCGATTATTACCGCCGCCTGCCAGAGGGACGTTTGCTCTGGGGCGGGC
>JAVEWI010000331.1:0-2530 GCA_034004625.1 Bdellovibrionales bacterium | reverse complement strand
CAAAAGAAATGGGGACAATTCTGTTGCTAGGCCTGTCCCCGCGCCCCACCTTTATCCGCAAAGATAAAGGGATTGTATCATTTGGTACTCAGGCCACTGTTAGGCAGCGAGAGCAACCGGTGCTACGTTATTGTCGTTAGCATCTATAAAAATAGCCCGATAACGGTGGTACAATACCGAACGAAAGCAACCATCTTTATTACGCACGTCGATCCTATTTCGGCCCCATACTGGCACGGCAGATGCCGCAATCCCGATATATGGTGGAGCCGCCGGGTACCGCCCCCGGGTCCGTATCGCCTATTTCACAGCGCGTTTATCGTCATAGTCGGTTTAACCCGACAGTTTTATTATAGGTCAAACAGCCTGAAAATCCAATGATTTAAAAGAATTGCGGCACTGCAGCGGGCGTTTTTGCTTGGGGCAGGCGGCGTCCGTTGTTACAATCATACCCAAATTAGGGTAAATTATGGCTGATCCTGTTAAAAAAGACGCCGAAAACGGTACAGAATTGCGCGAGGGCGATTTTCCCCCTACCGCTCCTTCTGCCGCGCCCGAAGGTGATACCGCCGAAAACACCGCCCGCCGCGCCCTGATGCAGGCCGCGCTTGCCACGCTGGACGGCTGGACAGAACGTCTGCACGACCCGGAATCCGGCGGCGTCGGCCCCGCATTCAAAAAAGCCACTGCCCGTATCCTGCGCGACGAAGGCGTCGATTTCGATATGAAACCCAGCGCGGGATATCATTCTTTTATCTATCCCCCTGACCCGGGGCAGCAAAGCTTTACCAACCACGTGCTTTACGGGGCAGAGGCTCTCGGCAACAACGAACGCCTGATGGGGGCGCGCACGCATGAATATGTGCATGCCTTGCAATACCAGACCGCCGCCGCGCTGCACGCGGATCCTTTCAATGCCGCCAGCAATATCATCGTATCGCCTTATGATTATCTACTGCGCAAAGAACGGCTGGAACAGGACGCCTATGTCAAAGGCGCCTGGCTTTGCGCCCTTGCCGCGCAGGAAGCGCCGGAGATTATCCCCGCGATGGAAGGATCGCCCCTGCCCGTCAGCACGTTTCAAAAAATCCGTGCGGGCAGCGAAAACTTATCCGAAGCCTTTGCCACTGCCGCCAGCGATTGCCGCAACTTGATGGGGCATTGGGCTAAAGACGCACCCAAAACCGTGATTGCCGATGAATGGCATGCGCGTGCACTGGATGAATACGAACGCATGGTAAAATTGCGCATGGAAGACAGCGCAAAAACCGGCCAGCCGCTGGTTTTTGTCCGGCTGGAAGACCGCGATATTCATGAAATTGGCAGCGCCTTTGGCGCGAATACATTTGGCTCCTTTGGCGCAAATACATTTGGATCTTTTGGTGCAGATGCGGGGCATGCAAAGCTGACCGACATCGAAAACCTCTCCCCCGCTCATGCGCAAAAAATCGCGGCGCTGGCGCAAAAATTCGGCATCGCGCCGCGCGATAACCTGCCCACGCTGGAGCAAGCTTTGCACGCTGCCGGCACAACCCGCGCGGATTTTTTGGCGGCTTCTAAATCATACACAGGCGCCGCCGCGGCCGAAGCCCCCAAGAACGACAACAGCCCCGCGCCGCAGCGCCAGAATACCGGCCCGCGCCCGCCGTCGTTTTAAACGCAGGATAAACGGCGCAGCCGCGCCACGCCGCGCAAAAATTTCTCTCGATTTTGATTAAATATAAAGATCGCTGCCGTGTTTTTTGCGGTAACGGGCCGCACGCGCCTGCAGCGCCTTGTTCACGGCCTTGACAACCGGCGGCACCTTGGCAGCGGCACCAAAGAAACGATGTGCCAGACGTTCGCGCAGCACGTTTTGTTGCAGGTGTTTAATGGCTTCGTCCTGCGCCAGATAACTGCTATTTGCCCCGTCATCATTCGCGGGACGGAAAAAACCCTGCCCCAATTGCGCCACGACCTGATCCAGCGCAATCGAAATGCCGCGTATTTCCGGTACTTTCAAGGCGTCAGGCCCGGCATAGGGACGGAATTCCGTTTTGAAATCCACAGGATCGATACCATGTAAATGCAATTTACGCGCCATGCCGCGCGATGCAACGTCACCATAAAACGCGGCGTGATAATCGTTCCACAAACTGAATTCAACCATCAAAGCCTGCGCGCGCGGGAAAATACGCCCGCCGGTGCGGTCTTCACGCGGGCTGCTGCCTTGCAGGCTCCATTCCTCGCGCCCTGCGGCACGTTGCCATGCACTGGCATCCGCTTCGATCAAAGCAATCTGCGTATAATATTCGGCAAAGCTGCGCGCCACGGTGGGAATCATACCCTGTTTATCCTGCCAGCCATGGCGGATTTCATGCACCAGCAACGGAATGGCCGTGGTCGCGCTTTGCATACCCTGTTCACCCACGCCCACAACGCCGGTGCCCATGGTGTAATAGGCTCCCGCGTTTTTCAAACTGCGGTCGATAAAAAATTTCACGCCGTTTTGCTCGGCCCAGGCGAAGGCTTCTTTGGCAATGGTGGATTG
>JAVEWI010000330.1:0-2532 GCA_034004625.1 Bdellovibrionales bacterium | reverse complement strand
CAGATAAAGCTGCGTTTCATCCCGCACGCCCCAATACACATGGCACGGCGGCGAACCGGCGGCGGCCAGATGCGCCTCCAGAATAGATTTAACGGGTGCAATACCCAGCCCGCCGGCCAGTGCGAGCAGGGGCCTGTCCCCGCCGCGCCAATAGCTATTGCCAAAGGGGCCTTCGATCGAGATTTCCGTGCCCGGCCGCGTGTCTTCGACCAATGTATCGCTCAGCCCGCCGGTGCCTGCGCTGCGGATGTGGAATTCGATATGGTCAAGGTCGGGGGCGCTGGCAAGGGAATAGGGACGCGCGGGCGCATTGCCCAAACGCAAATGCACATATTGGCCGGGACGAAATTTCAGACGCTGGCGCTGCGCCAGTTCGGCGCGCAAAATCCGCGTATCGCTCATCACGTCTTCCACGCCGATAATGCGCGCCTGATAAACGGCAACGGTTTCGAGGGGCGGGAAAGGCTTGGGCGTATCGGGCATTCAATCAATCCGGAAAGGGCGGGAAGGGGGAGGTTTTAAAAGCTTCAAGCCTCCCAGCTAAAATAGGGGGAGGCTTGAAAAAGTCAAGTTTTAAAGGCTTTTTCGCAGTTTATGCGGGGCCTTTGTTCTGTTTCACGCGCGGGGCGGTTTCCGCCGCAGGTGCGCTGATTTTCGGCAGGTTCAGCTTGGCATCCGGTGCGCTTGCGCTGAAGTAATCTGCCGCGCGCTGGTAACCTTTGGGCGATCCCGCATGGTTGATAAGTTCACGGTCAGCGGCGGACTTCACTTCGATTTTGCCGGATTTGATCGCATCGTGGAGCTTCTGAACGCCCTCTTTATGCGCGGGGTCTTTTGCTGCCGCAGCATGTTTGGCAAGCGTATCCAGCACTTTTTTGTTGGGATCAACAACCGCGGGGGCCTGTGCTTGGGGGGCTGCGGGTTTGGCGGCATCGGCCCCGCCAAATTTGCTGGCCACCGGCGCCGTTGCCGCAGGGGTTTCTGCTTTCGCGGTTTCGGGTTTTGCGGCGTCAGCCTTGGGGGCCTCCGCTTTCGGGGCTTCCGCTTTTGCCTCTTCAGGCTTTGCGGCGTCGGCCTTGGGCGCATCGGGCTTGGCGGGATCTTGTTTATAGCCCGTCAGCTCGCCGGATTCTTTTTTCCATGTTTCAAATGCCGGGGAGTCTTCCTTGGGGGTATAGTTGCCCACTTCAAGTCCCGCACGCTTGGCGGCAAGCCACAGCTTGTCTTTGTTGCCTGTGCTGCCATGCACTTCTACGGATTTCCAGCCACGCGCTTTGGCAACCAGAGCTTCTTCGTCTGCCAATTCCTGTGTCAGGCGGTTGAAAAGCCCGCGGCGGCCAATGTATTCGTTACCTTCGCCATCCGTACCCCAGTCAAATTTACCGTGGTCGGTCTGGAAGCAAAGGCAGCCGTTCTTTTTGTCTTCGGTCAGGGCTTTGATGACTTTTTGCGTGTCGGAGTCAATGTCATCTACTTTCCAGGCCTGACGCAGCAGCATTTGCTGCCATTCGTTATCAAAAAACTTGGATTTTGCGGCGGCATCGGCAAGGGCATTATCGGCCGTTTTGTCGGTCGCGCTTTTCGGGGCTGCATCTTCTGCGGCCTTTGCTTTGGGTGCTTCCGCGGTGGTGGCGGCAGCAGCGGGCGTTGTGCCGGTTGCAGCGGCAACGGCGGCAGCAGAAGGCTTCGGCGGTTCGGCGGGCGTGGCAGCGGGCGTAGCGGGCGCAGCTGCCGCAGGGAGCGTGCCGGTAAAGCCGGTCAATTCGCTCGTGTTTTTCGGCGGGGTGTGGTCATCGACCTCTACCTGATTATTGCCCTGACCTTTGGTGTCTGTTTGTGCCATAGCGAACCTCTTCCCCCAGTAAAAGAAAGGTTAATACCTTGTTAAGAATTGTCCCTACATTCTACACAGCTTTTCGTAATATTTCAACAAAGAGTGAAATATAAAATATTTTCAAAAGCTTGCAGATTAGTTGTAGCGCGGTTTTTTGTGCTGCGGGTCGTAATAATGGAATTGGTCGTTTTCCAGCCTGATTCCCGTTTCGACTTCTTCGAGCGCGATGTCTGTCGTCATGTTTTGCGGATCCAGCACGCGCCAGCCAGCCAAAGACAAAGCGCCCTTGTCATTGCTGTTGAAAATAAGGGTAATGGCGCCGGAAAGCGGGTCTTTTTCCTGCGTCAGGGTGATATGCAGGCGCTGGCCCGCATCGCGCCGCACGTCTTCGATACGCAGGTCTTTGGTAAATCCAATATCGGCGCGCAAAAAGAAATTCGCGAGCGTGCGGCCAATGGGGGCGCTGCTTTGCTGTTTCATCTGTCCGTCGTAGTAATGCACAAACATGCCATCGGCGACGATGAAATCTGTCATCGGCGCGTCGTATTGAAACCGCATGCGCCCCGGACGTTTCAGCGTGAAGGTGCCTGTCAGCCGTCCGCCGTTGTTAACGGTCTGGACAAAACGTGCCTTTAGCGTTTTGAGCGCGTTCAGGTATTCTTCCGCGGTTTTGACATCAGGATGGTCGGCGGGTACGG
>JAVEWI010000329.1:0-2535 GCA_034004625.1 Bdellovibrionales bacterium | reverse complement strand
AAAGATCACAGACAGAGACGAAAAACAGCAGTATCTGCACGCCTTTCTGATCGCGCAGGAAACGCGGATTTCCATGCATCCGGCCGCATTTGCAGCACAGCAATCAGCCTTCAATCTTGCTTTCAAGGCTGCGGAGACGTTTGAAAGAGCAGCCTATCTTGCCACCATACAGACGCCCGATCACCATATCGAGCTCAAGCAATATCTGGACATTTTTGAAAAAACCAAACCCCGCGCAGGCGAACGCACCTGGCTGCTGGATTACTATGGCGCCCGCCACATTCGCGAAGTGCTGAGCAAAAAAACACCCCTGACCAAAACAGAAACGGAACAACTGGCCGCCACGCGCGGGCAGTTTTTGGAAACGCTCAAAAAGCTGCCCCATTGCATAGAAGCTTATCAGCTTCTGGCAGACAGCTTTTTCAATGCCATGGAAATCCCAACCGCCATGCTGTATTGGGAGCAAATGCAGGCCCTGGGCCCCGATCTGCCCGCCGCGAAAAAATTTGCAAAATTAAAGGCGGATACAGAAAAAGATTTTCCGGAGTATTTTTAATCTCCGGCAAAAACTTGTCCCATGCTTTGTATGATTGATTTTGGCCGCTATCTGGTTCAGCATATTGCCGACCCTTTTCACACATTCTACAGGAGGACATCTTTTGTCTGACAATCAAAACCTCGCCTATCTGGACCTCGACAGCGGACGCGTCACCATCGAATTGCGCCCCGATCTGGCGCCCAAACATGTGGAGCGTATCAAGGCGCTGATCGCGGAAGGCTTTTACAACGGCCTGAAATTCCACCGCGTGATCCCCGGCTTCATGGCGCAAACCGGCTGCCCCCAGGGCACGGGTTACGGCGGTTCAGGCCACAAGCTGCCCGCTGAATTCACCGAAACGCCCTATGCCCGCGGCACCGTCGGCATGGCACGCGCAATGGACCCCAACAGCGGCGACAGCCAGTTTTTCATCACCTTTGGCGATGCCTCTTTCCTGAACGGTCAATATACCGTCTGGGGGCAGGTCGTCGAAGGCATGGAACTTGTTGACGGCATCGCCGTTGGCGAACCGCCTGCAAATCCGGACAAAATCGTCTCCTTCACGCTTGCCGCGTGATAACCGCAAACAAACCCTACGTTTTGAAACAGAGGAATATCATGAAAAATCAACTCCTTGGCCTTTTCTCAGCCGTGCTGATGGGCCTGACCTTCGCCACCGCCCCCGCGCAGGCGCAAGACCTTGAAAACACTCTTTACCTCGATCTCGCAAATGGCCGCGTTGTGATTGAACTGCGCCCCGATCTGGCGCCCAAACATGTGGCACGCGTCAAAGAACTGACCCGTCAGGGTTTTTATGACGGCGTAAAATTCCACCGCGTGATCCCCGGCTTCATGGCGCAAACCGGCGATCCCAAAGGTGACGGCACGGGCGGTTCGGGCAAAACCTTGCCTGCTGAATTCTCGGCCGAGCCCTTTGTACGCGGCACGGTTGGCGCAGCCCGCACCAACGACCCCAACAGCGCAGACAGCCAGTTCTTCATCACCTTTGGCGATACGTCCCATCTGAACCGCCAATACACGGTATGGGGCAAGGTTGTTTCGGGTATGGAACTGGTTGACGGTATCGCAAAAGGCGAACCGCCGGCAAACCCCGACAAAATCGTCAAAATGACGGTTGCCGCCGATGAAACGTCCAAAGCGCCGGTTGAAAGCGCAGCGGAAACGACTGAAACAGCCCCTGCGGCTGCGGCTGAATAAGCCATTCGGGGATCACACCCCGCTCTTTGCCAAACCCCTTCAAGATGCTATGTTATGTGGCTCTTGAGGGGGTTTTTCTTTGCCCGCGGCACCGCCGTTCGCACCCGCCCTCTTTGAACCGAAACCAGAGGTCAATATGAAAATTCTTGTGCCCGTCAAACGCGTTGTCGATTTCAACGTCAAAATACGCGTGAAAAGCGACCACAGCGGGGTCGAACTCGCGAACGTCAAAATGTCGATGAACCCCTTCTGCGAAATTGCAGTCGAGGAAGCCGTCCGTTTGAAAGAAAAAGGCATCGCAACCGAAATCATCGCCGTCAGCGTCGGCCCCACGCAGGCGCAGGAAACGCTGCGCACCGCCCTTGCCATGGGTGCGGACAAAGCCATTCTGGTACAAACGGATACAGCGGCGGAGCCCCTCGCCCTTGCCAAAATCCTGCAAAAACTGGTGGCGCAGGAACAGCCGCAACTGGTCATCCTCGGCAAACAGTCCATTGATGGCGACAACAACCAGACGGGGCAAATGCTCTCTGCCCTGCTCGGTTGGGGTCAGGCGACCTTTGCCTCCAAAGTCGAAAAAGACGGCGAGACGTTGAAAGTCACGCGCGAAGTCGATGGCGGGCTTGAAACCCTTGCCGTCAAACTGCCCGCGATTGTCACAACGGACCTGCGCCTGAACGAACCGCGCTATGCATCCCTGCCCAATATCATGAAGGCAAAACAAACACCGCTGGCAACCGTCACCCCCGCCGATCTGGGCGTTGACCTGACGCCGCGCG
>JAVEWI010000022.1:0-11459 GCA_034004625.1 Bdellovibrionales bacterium | reverse complement strand
GTGGGGCTGGGCGTGGCGATGGATTATCGTGCCGTGCATCCGGATGCGGCGATTGTGACATTGGCAACGGCGCATCCCGCGAAATTTCCGGATGCGGTCAAGGCGGCAACCGATGTTGCGCCGGAATTGCCGCCGCATATGGCGGATATTTTCGCGCGTGATGAACATTATGACGTTCTGCCTGCCGATCTGGCGCGGGTGCAGGATTATATCCGTGCGGCTTTTGGCGGTGGCGCATGATAAATCTTTATCCCCTGGTCAAACCGTGGCTGATGCAGATGGATGCGGAAGACGCGCACCGTTTGACCTTGCGGGTATTGAAATCGGGCTTTGCGCCCACATGCGATTATGCCGATGACGCGCTGCGCAGCGAAGTTTTCGGACATGTTTTTGCCAATCCCTTCGGCCTTGCCGCGGGTTTTGACAAAGACGCCGAAGCCATCACGCCCCTGATGGCGATGGGGTTTGGATTTGTGGAGGCGGGCACCGTGACGCCATTGGCGCAAGAGGGTAATCCCGCGCCGCGTATTTTTCGGGACATTAAAAACAAATCGGTGATTAACCGTATGGGTTTTCCGGGGGCGGGGCTGGATGCCTTTGCCGCGCAGGTTAGCCATTTCCGCACGCGCAGCGCGGGGCAGCCACCGCGGGGTATTCTGGGCGTCAACATTGGCGTGAACAAGGAAACGGTTTCCGCTTTTGAAGATTACAGCCGCTGCCTGACTGTGCTGGCGCCTATGGCGGATTATATTGTGGTCAATGTATCCTCGCCCAATACGCCGGGTTTGCGCGATTTGCAGTCTGAAAATACGCTCGATGCGCTTTTGGCCGGATTGATGGCGGTTTTGCATGCTCTTGATATTCCGCCGGTGGCGCGTCCGTCGCTGCTGCTTAAAATCGCGCCGGATTTAACGCCGGATCAGCGTGCCGCGGTGGCGCAGCTGGCGCTGCGTCATAGCATTGGCGGTTTGGTGATATCGAATACGACCACGGCGCGGCCTGAAGCTCTGGCGGAGCATTTGAAATCAGAGGCGGGCGGGCTGAGCGGCCAATTGCTGAAAGAAAACGCCTGCGCCGTTTTGCGTGATTTTTACCGTTTGACAGGCGGTGCATTACCATTGATCGGTGTGGGCGGTATTGCCAGTGCCGATGATGCATGGGCGCGTATCCGTGCGGGGGCGTCTTTGGTACAGGTTTATACGGGGCTTGTGTATGAAGGCCCCGCGCTTGTGCCGCAAATCCTCAAGGGTCTTTCCGCGCATGTGCGTGCGGCGGGGATGAAGAATATATCCGAAGCTATCGGCGCGGATGTGCCGTTGGGGGCAGATATAGATAGGGCAGAAAAAAGGGGAGCCGCCGCATGACGCGCAGCCCCCGTGATTTGCAACATGACCCCGCGGATGCGCAAGGTGGCTTCATGCATCGCCGCACGTGGCGGTCTTTTTTGACCTTCCGCAATATTGTCGTGGCGCTCGGCTTGCTGACATTTATGATTGTGCTGGGCAGTGTGGCATCGCCGCGCGTGGCGTTTTTGGTGACGGCGCTGGTGGCGCTGGCGGGGTTTGTTGCCGCAGAAATGGCGGCGCGCCGCCGGTGGGAAGCGGCTATTGCCGAAGAAATGCGCCGTATGGACCATGATTATGAGCGTCTGGTGCGCGAAGTGGCGCGCAACCGTAACGATATGGCAGACCTGCGCCGGACATTGGCCGATGCCGGCGCGGCCGCGCGGCGTTTCGGACAGCAGCAGGATAATCATGCCCCCGCCGCCGCAAACGGTATTGAACAGCGGATGATTAAAGAAATCGCAGAACAGCTATCGCGCCTTGGCGCACCTGCGGCGCAGGAAACGGCAGGGCGCGCGGTAGAAGACCGCGCCGACCTGCCCGATGTGGCGGGCGTGACGGCGGAAAACGTATCGCGCGTTTTAAGCGATGAGCAGGTGATGGCTTTTGTCCGCCATGCTGTGGCGCGCGATAGCATTGATTTGTTTTTGCAGCCGATTGTGAATTTGCCGCAGCGCAAGCCGCGTTTTTTTGAAATGTTGTCGCGTGTGCGGATCAAGGATGAAATATACCTGCCCGCCGACCGCTACATTGCCGTGGCGATGCAGCATGACATGGTGCCAGTGATTGACAACCTGCTGCTGCTGCGTGCGCTGCAATATATCCGTGATGCGGGCGAGAACGCGGCAGGGCGGGCATGGTTTTGCAATATTACCAGCCTGACGTTGAACGACCCGAAATTCATGGGTGACCTGGTGGAATTTATCGCGCAATACCGCGTTTTGGCGCCGCGTCTGGTTTTTGAGTTGGGACAGGAAGACCTGGCATCCATGCGTGCGGACAGCCTGCCTGTGCTGGATGGGTTATCGCGTCTAGGTTGCCGCTTTTCGATGGATAATGTGCAGGAGGTTTCTTTTGACTTCGCGCATCTGGAAGCGCGGCACATCCGTTTTGTCAAAATTGACGCCGCGCTGATTGTGGCTGAAATGCACAGCATTGGCGGGCGGGACCGGGTGCAAAGACTGAAGGCGGCATTCGACCGCCGCGGCATTGACCTTATTGTTGAAAAAATTGAATCCGAGAAACAGCTGATCGAGCTTTTGGATATCGAGATTGATTACGGGCAGGGATACCTGTTCGGCAAACCTGTGCGCGAAGACGCGCTGCAACCGGAGGCATAAGCATGAATTCCCCCACAAACAAAACGCTGCAATTCATTGACGGGATCGGCGAGATCGCGGGGTTTTACGAAGGATATATCCTCGACCTGTGGGGCGTTGTGCATGATGGTGAAAAAGTATTCCCCGATACCGTGCCCACATTGCGCGCCATGAAACGTGCCAAGCGTCATGTGTGGTTGCTGTCGAACGCGCCGCGCCGCGCCTATACCGTTGCGCAAAAAATGGCCGAGATGGGGGTGACCGAGGATTTATACGACGGCATCATGACATCGGGCGAGGCGACGTGGCAGGCATTGCAAGATCGTTATTTGCAAAAATGGGGCAAACGCTGTTTCCACATCGGCGGGGAACGTGACCACAGTTTGTTTGAAGACATGGATGTGGAATTGGTGGCGTCGCCGGAACAGGCTGATTTTGTTTTGTGCAGCGGGATCGAGGATTTTAGCCACGGCCCCGATGTATATCGTGACCGTCTGGCGGCCTGTGCGGCGCGCCGATTGCCCATGATCTGCGCCAATCCCGACCGCATTGTGCATGTGGGGGAAAAACTGGTGATCTGCGCAGGCACGCTGGCTGACATATATATAGAGATGGAAGGCGATGTGACGTGGTTCGGCAAACCGTACCGTCAGGTTTATAGCCATTGCCTTGCCGCCATGCCCGGCATGCGCGTTTTGGGGGTGGGCGATGCCATGCCGACGGACATTGCGGGGGCGACAGGTGCGGGGATTGATTCGATTCTGGTGACCGGCGGGATTCATAGGGAAAACTTTGAAGAAGCCCCCCCAAGGGGCGGAGAGAATCACTTTGAGGCGTTTTTTTCGGGTTATCCCTATCGGCCCAGTTATCTGGCGCGAAAGCTATATTGGTGAGGTTTTCCAAATTTCTCTTTGTTTTCATTGAATTAATGCATGGTTAAAATTAGATAAAATTTGATGAAAATTTTGCATAAATGTCAATAAATTTGACGCTTTTAATAAAAGAGCGTAAGATGAACTTATAAGCCTGAAGAAGGTGGTGTGATATTTCTAGTCGGGGTAAAGCCATGAGCGAGTCAAAACCTGTAAAAAGAACTTCTGTAGCAGCATTCCTGTTTATGCCGCAGTTCAGTCTCAGCTTCCGCGGTGCCTCGCACATCGTGCCGATCTTTATGCGCACAATGGCGTTGATGTTCGCGCAAGCGGGTCTGATCGACCGTAACCACCCGGCCACGCGCTACGGGATTGAAGGGGTCAAGAAATACTCCTTCGCCGAGCTGATGGGCGAAGCCTGGTTCAGCCTGCGTAACCAGAACGCGGATGTCCGCCAATGGGGTCTCTTTACATCCGTTGTGATGATGATCGCGGTTTTCATTGCCGCGATTGTGACGTTCATGATGAACGTTGTCATGGGTCTGGGCACCTCTGCTTATGCGCAGATTTTCTCTCACCCCGGTACGCCTTATGGCGGGGGGGACCAAACAGACATTCAAAAGCTGACCACGGCTGTGAACGGGGCGGGTTCTCCGCCTATGTTCGACTCCCGTACGGCTTATGACGCGGGTGGCGCGCCCGATACGGCGCGTGCTTCTGCTGATCTGGGTCTGATGCTGCTCGATAAAGTTTTGCGTCAGGCCGCTGCCGGTAACGGTGGTGCGATGCAAAGCGGTCTGGCTGGTCTGATGCAGGTGTATAACACCGGTATTCTGGTTGTTGCTGCCGTTATGATCTTCTGGATGATCCTGTCCATCGTTGTTGATACTGCCAAGACCGGTGTGGTCGGCGGTGGTCGTCACAACATGGTCTGGGCGCCGATCCGCGTTGTCTTTGCTCTGGGGATCATGATCCCGCTGGGCACCACGGGTTTCAGCTCCGGCCAGTTCGCCGTTATGAAACTGGCGGAATGGGGTTCCAACTTTGGTACCCGTGCGTGGCAGGGCTATATCACCGGCGTTATCACCAGCAACGGCCTGCTGTCTCCCTTTACTGCGGAAAGCGCCGGCGCGATTGCTGACGGTCTGGCACGTATCAAAACCTGCCAGGTTGCGTGGAACGCCGAAGCTGCCAAGCAAGGTGCGTTGACTGCGTCCTATCGGGTTGCACCGACGCCCCCGCGTACGGATCGTTCGCGTGGCACCATTACCATCCGTTATACCAACCGTGCTTCGGGTAACCTCTGCGGTTCCATTGAATATATGGCGCCTGCGGGTAACGTTGCCTGGGCTGACCAGCCGGCTGCCGGTAACGGTGGCGTGAGCACCGCATTGAAAGATGCTACGGACAACTTCCGTAACGCAATGCGCGCTGCGCTGCAGACGGACTTGCAGGATGGTTCTGCACTGATGAACGAAGCGCAGAACTTCGCTTGCGGTTTCGTCGGTCGCCACATGCGTCCTAACGATGGTTCGACCAACCCGGTTATGGCTTCTGGCCAGTGCTCTTCCGATACGGCTTGCGGTTCTTCCGCGACGGCCTTCCCGGATCTGTCCTGCCACCAGACCATGATTAACAGCATCCGCGGTCAGGTAACCACAGCCTATAACGGCGGTGTTTCCCACCTGACCAACTACATCACCGGCCCCATGTTGACCGACATGACCAACAAAGGTTGGGCAGGTATGGGTGTATGGACTTACTACATCAAAATCCTGAACGATCTGGCACTGCAGGCGCGTGAAGCCAACGTGACCATCTCGGGCGGTACGATGTGGGCGGCTCCGTCGCAGGATTGGCAGGGCGCAACCCCGCCGACCATCGAAGAAGTCGTAAAAGTCATCAACACCGACTACGACCGCTGGTGGGGTGAGCAAATGGAAACGGATGCCTCGCAGGTAGCGGCTTTTGCCAACCGCCAGTCCTCCGTTTACGATCAGGACATCAACAAAGAAGCCTTTGAAAAAGACCTGGCGCAAGCCACCAAAGGTAAGGGCATCATGGACAAGATCATGCGTAAGATCCTGCCTGTGGCGCTGGTTGAATCGATGTTCTCTATCCCTGATCCGAACGTCTATCCCTTCACCCGTCTGGTTCAGATCGGTTTTGATATCATGAAGCTCTTCGCGGGTATCATGGCTGTCAACACTGTCCTGACCCTGCCGAACTTCCCGATTGCCAGCTACAAAGGTAGCTCTCTGGCAAACGGTATCCACTCGGCTTCTGTGATGGGTCTGATTGCAGGTGGTATGATCGCCTTCTACATCCCGATCCTGCCTCTGATCCGTACGACCTTTGCGGCTCTGACCTGGATCATCTCGGTGTTCGAAGCGGTGGCAATGGTGCCGCTGGCAGCTCTGGGCTTCCTGACCTCGGTTGGTGAAGGCATGGGCCAGCGCGAAGTCTGGATCCTCTGGCTGAACGTACTGTTGCGTCCGGTTCTGGTGGTCCTGGGCTACGTGGCTTCGATGTTGGTCTTCAACTCCTTCGTTGTCTACTTCTCGACTAACTACGCTAATGGCTTGGCTGCAATGCGAAGCGATATGGGTATTATCGAGAGCCTGATCTCCTACGTGGCTTATACTGTGATCTACGTGGGTGCTATCTATACGGCAGCGAATACAACCTTCAAACTGCTTGACCTGATCCCGGATGCGATGATGCGCTGGATGGGTGGCCGTGCGGATACCAGCTTCACTGACGATAACACAGCTGGCATGATCTTCGCGGCGAGCAACCTGGCCAATAGCTTCAAGAGTACGAAGTCTCCAGGTGGCGGCGGTGGCAAAGGGAAGGGGCCTAAAGACCTGACCCCAAGCTAAGCTTAGTCTCACTAAACAAAGCCACCGGACCCAAAGTCCGGTGGTTTTGTTTTGGGTGGAACCAAAAATGCACCTATTCCTTTGACTTCAAAGGCTTGTCCTTGCGCTACGCCAAGGCAGACGGTATAGTTAAAACGCCGTTTAATCGCTTAAGTTTTTGTATTTTCAGGGGATTTCATATGTTTCGGATGCCAGCCGCCACTGTTATGCCGACGGTTTTACTGGGTTTGGGGCTGTTTTGTGCCGCCGGGTTCGCTGTGCCGGTCTTGGCTGCGGATAAAACGCCACAGGCCGCCGAAACGCCTGCCATGGCCTCTATATACAATACACCCCTGCATGGTATCGCGATGCATGGCCAGCCGAAATATCCGGCGGATTTTACGCGTTTGGACTATGTGAATCCTGATGCCCCCAAGGGAGGAGAGCTGCGTCTTGGCGCCTATGGCACCTTTGACAATGTGAACCCCTATATTCTGTCAGGCGATACCGCGCCGGGTCTGGGCATAACATTTCAAACGCTGTTGGTGAGTACAGAGGATGAAGCTTTCACCGAATATGGGCTGATTGCCGAAACGGTGGAAATACCCGAAGACCGCAGCCGCGTGACGTTTAACCTCCGTCCCGAGGCGAAATTTCATGACGGCAAGCAAATCACCGCTGCCGATGTGGTCTGGAGCTTTGAAGCCCTGATGGAAAAGGGGCATCCTTTTTACCGTTCCTATTACGGCAATGTGAAGAAGGCCGTCGCCGAAACGCCGCAGCGCGTGACATTTGAATTCAACATGGCGGGCAATGGCGAATTGCCGCTGATCATGGGGCAGATGCCGATTTTTGCCAAACATAGTTTTGAAGGCAAGGATTTTGGCGCCATGACTCTTGCGCCGCTTGTCGGCAGCGGGCCGTATAAAATCCGCAGCGTGGATGCAGGCCGCCGTATTGTATATGAGCGTGTGAAAGATTGGTGGGCGAAAGACCTGCCCATCATGCGCGGGCAATATAACTTTGATACGATTTCGTATGAAATGTTCCGCGATGAAACAGTCTTGCTGCAAGCCTTGTTTGCCGGCGCCTATGACGTGCGTGTGGAAAATGTCGCCAAATCGTGGGAGTCTGAGTATAACGGCCAGCGCCCTGTGCGCGAGGGTTTGATTAAAAAAGAAACCATTCCGCATAGCCTGCCCGCAGGCATGCAGGCCTTTGCCCTGAATTCCCGCCGTGCCGCGCTGGCCGATCCGCAAGTGCGTGCTGCTTTGAATTACGCGTTTGATTTTGAATGGTCGAACAAACAATTCGCCTATGGCACCTATGTGCGCACAAAGAGCTATTTCGAGAATTCGGAATTGGCATCCAGCGGCCTGCCCACAGGGCGCGAGCTGGAAATTCTGGAGCCTTTCCGTGCGCAACTGCCAGCCGAAGTTTTTACAGAGGAATACAAAAACCCTGTTACGTCAGGTAACGGCAATGATATGCGCCCGCAATTGAACAAGGCGCGTTCCATGCTGGAAAAAGCCGGATGGAAAATGGGTAAAAACAAGCTGCTCGAAAAAGACGGGCAGGTGTTCAAGCTGGAGTTTTTGGTGCAATCGCCGACTTTCTCACGCTGGATCGAGCCCATGATAGGCAATCTGAAGCGCCTGGGAATTGATGCAACCTTGCGTATTGTTGATACGGCGCAATACCAGAAACGCATGGACGAGTTTGATTTTGATATTACGGTTTTCACCTTTGCCCAATCCCTGTCGCCGGGGAACGAACAACGTGATTTCTGGTCAAGCGAGAAAGCGGATGTCAGGGGCAGCCGCAATGTTCTGGGCATCAAAAACCCGGTTGTTGATGCTTTGATCGAGCAGATCATTGCCGCGCCGGACCGTGAAGAGCTTATTACCCGTACACGTGCGCTTGACCGCGTATTGCTGTGGAACCATTACGTGGTGCCGCAATGGCATGTCAGCTATCACCGTGTGGCCTATTGGAATAAATTCGGCCATCCCGACATTGCCCCCAAATACGGTCTGGGTATTGTAAATACATGGTGGGCCGATGCGGATAAAGCCGCCGCGCTGAACCGCCGCACTGAAAAAAAATAATAATAAAACGGGAATAACGCTTCACAATGGCCGCCTATATCCTCCGCCGTCTGCTGCTGATGATCCCGACATTGTTCGGGATCATCCTGCTTAATTTCCTGATTGTGCAAATTGCGCCTGGCGGGCCGGTTGAACAAATGATTGCCAAGTTGCAGGGCATGAATGTATCGGCAACAGACCGTTTTTCAGGCGGCGGTTCGGATGCGGGTGCGGCGACCCAGATGATGCAGCAGCAATTGACCAGCGGTGCGGGCAGCAGCACAGGGCAATACCGCGGCGCGCAGGGACTGGATCCGGAATTTATCAAATCGCTCGAAAAACAATTCGGTTTTGACAAACCGATGGGTGAGCGTTTTTTTCTGATGCTGAAAAATTACCTGCGGTTCGATTTCGGCACCAGCTATTTTCGCGATCGCAGCGTAGTTGATCTGGTTCTTGAAAAACTGCCGGTTTCTATCTCGCTCGGTCTTTGGACGACGCTGCTGATTTACATGATTTCTATCCCGCTGGGTATCCGCAAGGCTGTGCGCGACGGTTCTGCATTCGATGTCTGGACCAGCGGCGTGATTATGGCGGGTTATGCCATTCCCGGTTTTTTGTTTGCCATTTTCCTGATCGTGGTTTTTGCGGGCGGAAAATATTTTGACCTTTTCCCCTTGCGCGGGCTTGTGTCCGATAATTGGGAAAGCCTCAGCTGGCCTGCGCGCATACTGGATTACCTGTGGCATATGACCTTGCCAGTTTTGTCTTTGGTGATTGGCGGTTTTGCGGGGCTGACCATTCTGACCAAAAATTCCTTTATGGAAGAAATCAACAAACAATACGTGCTGACCGCGCGGGCAAAAGGCCTGCCGGAGCGTAAGATCCTCTACGGCCATATCTTCCGCAATGCGATGCTGGTGGTGATTGCGGGTTTCCCTGCGGCCTTGATGGGGATTTTCCTGACGGGTTCTTTGCTCATTGAAACCATTTTCTCGCTCGATGGTCTGGGGCTTCTGGGATTTGAATCCGCGCTCAGCCGTGATTACCCCGTTATGTTCGGCACGCTGTATATTTTCACGCTGCTGGGGTTCATGATTAAGCTTATCAGTGACCTTGTCATGACATGGGTTGATCCGCGTATTGACTTTAACGCGCAAGGGGAACGTTGATGGCCATGTCCCCGATTACCGCGCGCCGCCTGCGCCAGTTCCGCAATAACCGCCGCGGCTGGTATGCCTTCTGGATTTTCCTGTTTTTATTCTGCGCGGCGCTGGGCGCGGAATTGATTGCGAATGATAAGCCGATATTGGTTAAGTATGATGGCGCCTATTACACGCCGGTTTTTAAATCCTATCCGGAAACGGACTTTGGTGGTGAATTTGAAACCGAAGCTGATTACCGCGATGCCTATGTGCAGGAATTGATCTCTGAAAAAGGCTGGATGGTATGGCCTGTCATCCGTTATTCATACCGCACGATTAATTACAACTTGCAGGTACCTGCGCCTTCGCCGCCTTCGGCTGAAAACTGGCTGGGCACGGACGATCAGGGGCGCGATGTGATGGCGCGGCTGATTTACGGCTTCCGCATATCGGTTTTGTTTGGCCTGACGTTGACGTTGCTCAGCAGCGTGATCGGCGTGATCGTGGGCGCGATGGAGGGATATTTCGGCGGTTGGTTCGATTTGCTGTCGCAACGCTTCATCGAAATATGGGGCGGCATGCCCGTCCTGTTCCTGCTGATTATTATGTCGAGCGTGATTACACCCGGATTTTTCACTTTGCTGGGATTGATGCTGCTGTTTTCATGGATGACCTTGGTCGATGTTGTGCGGGCGGAGTTTTTAAAAGCGCGCAATCTTGATTACATCCGCGCGGCCAAGGCACTGGGGGTAGCGACGCCTGTTATCATGTTCCGCCATGCGCTGCCCAATGCCATGGTTGCAACGCTTAGCCTGATGCCTTTTGTGTTGACGGGCTCCATTACCGTTTTGACCAGTCTGGATTTTCTGGGCTTCGGCCTGCCGCCGGGGTCGCCTTCTCTGGGGGAGCTTTTGTCGCAAGGTAAAAACAACCTGCAAGCGCCGTGGTTGGGCATTACGGCCTTTTTCTCTTTGGCGATTATGCTGAGCCTTTTGACATTTGTGGGAGAAGCCGTGCGTGACGCTTTTGACCCGCGCAAGATTTTCCGGGAGTAGGCACCATGACGCCCTTGCTTGACATTAAAAACCTGTCTGTCGATTTTGTGAATGGCCCGCACCGCAGCCATGCCGTCAAGGATCTGAGCCTGACCATTAACAAAGGCGAAACCGTGGCCGTGGTCGGGGAATCCGGATCGGGCAAATCGGTCAGCGCGCTGTCTATTTTGCAATTGCTGCCTTATCCTCTGGCGCAACATCCGTCGGGCTCTATCGTTTTTGACGGGCAGGAATTGATGGGCGCGAAGCCTGATGTGCTGCGCGGCATTCGCGGCAACCGCATTTCCATGATTTTTCAGGAACCGATGACGTCGTTGAACCCGCTGCACACAATTGAAAAGCAGATCAGCGAGGTTTTATTCCTGCATAAAAAAATGAAACCGGCGCAAGCGCGTGCGCGGGTGGTGGAGCTTTTGGAACTGGTCGGCCTGCAAAAACTGACCACGCGTCTGGGCGCCTATCCGCATGAATTGTCGGGCGGGCAGCGGCAGCGGGTGATGATTGCCATGGCGCTGGCGAACGAACCCGATTTGCTGATTGCCGACGAACCGACCACAGCGGTTGATGTCACGGTACAGGCGCAGCTTTTGAAACTGCTGATGGAATTGCAGAAAAAAATGGGTATGGCGATTTTGCTGATTACCCATGATTTATCCGTGGTGCGCAAGGTCGCTAACCGCGTCGCGGTGATGTACCGCGGCTCTTTGGTGGAAATGGCAGAAACGAAAACGTTGTTTGAAATGCCGCAGCACGAATATACCCGCATGCTTTTGGGCG
>JAVEWI010000328.1:0-2549 GCA_034004625.1 Bdellovibrionales bacterium | reverse complement strand
TGAGCTTTTTCTCGATCATAGGCAAAAAACCTTGTTAGAACCTAAGTGAATTCTATCAAGCGCCTGTTAACATATGGTAAATATAGGGCGACTAAACGTTAATTCTGGCCTTCGGCCTTGCTGCCGCGGGGTTTGCCGCGCAGGGATACCAAAATCCCTTGTAATGTGCGCACTTCCTGAATGGTGGGGGCGCTGCGGAAAAAGAAATTGCGGATATTGCGCAGGATGGTCGGCCTTTGCGGCGGGCTGCGGAAAAATCCGGCGGCTTCCAGATCACGTTCCAGAAAATGCAGGAAATTTTCAATGTCGCCACGCGGGGCAAGGGCGCCGGCATCGCCGTCTTCCGGCACCGGCGGCGCGGCGGCGGGGAAACGGTTGTCGCAGCAAAGCCAGCTGTAACAGGCCAGCAAAACCGCCTGCGCCAGATTGAGCGATGAAAACCCCGGATTAAGCGGAATGTTCAAAATAGCATTGGCCACGGCAACGTCGTCGTTTTCAAGCCCCGACCGTTCCGGCCCGAACAAAATGCCGCAGCGGGCGGTGGATTGCCCGTGGTGGCGGTGGTGGATTTCGCGGGCGGCTTCGTCTGCGGTCAAGACGGGTTTGGCCATGCCGCGCATACGGGCGGTGGTCGCCAGAACATATTCCAGATCCGCCGTTGCTTCGGCGGTGGAGGCGTAAAGCCGCGCGTTTTGCAAAAGATCAATCGCGCCCGATGCTGCCGCAATGGCGTCGTCATTGGGCCAACCGTCGCGCGGTTCCACAATGCGCAATTCCGTCACGCCGCAATTCAACATGGCGCGGGCGCACATGCCGATATTTTCGCCCAATTGCGGTCGCACCAGAATAACAACAGGTGCCAGCGGCATATCGGCGGGGATCAGGGGTTGCGATGTGTCGGTTCCGGCCATTGCGGGGTTATCACGCCGCTGTTTTCAATCGCTCCAGCACGCGCTGGCGGCCGATCAGGGGCAGCAGGGTGCCCAGTTCCGGCCCGTGTTCCTGCCCGGTGATGGACAGGCGCAGCGGCATGAACAGCGCCTTGCCCTTGCGGTCGGTTTTGGCCTTGATCGCGCCCACCCATTGTTCCCATGTGGTGTTGTCCCACGGGCCTTCGGGCAGCAGGTCTGCGGCGATTTTGGCAAATTCCGCATCTTCGATCACGGGGGTGACGGGGCCTTTGGCAACCTGCCACCAATCCTTGATGTCTGCGAGCAGTTCAAGGTTCGGGCGTACGGCCAGCCAGAAAGCTTCGTCCACATCCGTCATGTCAAGCGCGGCAAGGCGGTCTTTGACTTGCGCAAATTCCAGTCTGTGCAGGATTTTTGCATTCAGGCGGTAAAGTTCTTCTTCGTCAAATTTCGGCAGGTTGCGCGAGAATTTGGAGAAATCAAAACTATCAATCGCGTCCTGTATGCTGGACAGCGGTTCAATCGGGTCGGACGTGCCGATGCGCGACATCAGGCTGATCAGGGCGAGGGGTTCGATGCCGACTTCGTCACGCAGCGAAGCGACGCTGAAAGAGCCTTTGCGCTTGGACAGTTTTTTGCCTTCCATATCGCCCAGCAAGGTGACATGCGCGAATTGCGGCGGTGTTGCGCCGAGTGCTTCGAACATCTGCACGTGGCTGGCAGTATTGCTGACATGGTCTTCGCCGCGCACGATATGGGTGATGCCGAAATCGATGTCGTCAATGACGGAGCAGATATGATACAGCGGGCGGCCGTCTTCGCGGATCAAAACGGGGTCGGTCATATCCTTGCCGTTGAATTCAACATGGCCACGCACCAGGTCTTGCCAGATGATGGGTTTGTGTTCCAGTTTGAAACGCCAATGCGGCTTGCGGCCTTCGGCTTCGAATTTCTGTTTTTGCTCGGCGGTCAAATCCAGCGCGGCGCGGTCGTAAATCGGCGGCTTGCCTTGCGCCAGCAGCGATTTGCGTTTCAGGCCCAGTTCATCCTCGGTTTCATAGCAAGGATACAGGCGGCCGTTGTCTTTCAATTTTTGAATGGCGCGGTCGTAATCGGCGGCGCGGTCGCGTTGACGGGCAAAGCTGTCCCAGTTCAGGCCGAGCCATTTCAGGCCTGCCATGATGTCGTCCACGTTTTCTTCTTTGGAACGGACAAGATCGGTGTCGTCAATGCGCAGCATGAAATTGCCCTTGTTCTTGCGGGCGCAGAGCCACACGATCAGCGCGGTGCGCACGCTGCCAACATGCAACGTACCGGTGGGGCTGGGGGCAAATCTGACGGAGACAGTCATGGTCTTTTATCCTTTGTTTTTCAAGACCGCCATATTACACCAGCCCCCTGTAAAACCCAAGGGGGCTTTGGGGGCAAAAACGCCCGTTTTTAGGGGGTAAAATGCCCGAAATCAGGGTTTCGGGGGGTGAAAAACGCGGGGCGGGCGCTGCGCGTCACGCGGCAGGCGGAACCCCGCCACGGTATCGCCGTTCACCAGAAAACCGGCCTCGGCCAGCGTGTCGCCCAGCGAGATACGGCTGCGGCCGCTTAACCGCGCGATGTCGTCCACATCCAGCAGCAGGAAAT
>JAVEWI010000021.1:0-11510 GCA_034004625.1 Bdellovibrionales bacterium | reverse complement strand
ACCGGCGGGCGTTTGGCAAGTGCGCCTGTGACGCCACGCTCTTCGGTGGCGGTGATGAGTTTTGAAAACGCGCGGCTGAATTCGTTTTTCAAACCGCGGGTGCATTCTACGTGCAATTGGGTTTTGCCGTTGTCGTCGTGCCATGTGGCGGCGGCGCAGCGGAAATCATCCTGCAATCTTTGTGTCATCACGGCGCGGGTGGTGGTTTCGATCATTTTCTGCGCACGGCGTTCTTCCGCATTTGCGGGGGTGTCTTGTTTGAACTGAACGTCGAAGATGTAAGATTGTATGGCTTTGGACATGATGATTTCCTGTTAAGGTCACTATCATAACATAAAGCGGGTTTTTCGCCAAACGGCCACAGATCTATGGGCCGCGGTGCGTGCTGCGCTGCAAAATAAAACAGCCGTTATTCAGCACAGATAAATAAGCAGGGGACAAAAGGGCGGTTATTCCGCGGCCAGCAGGGCGCTGGTTTCTTCTTCGATTTCAAGGCAGGCTTGCAGCCCTGCGCGGTAATCGGGGTAGCGCAATGTGACGCCCAATTCCTGTTTGATGCGGTCGTTTTTCACGCGTTTATTGTCGCTGTAAAAACTGCGCACCATGGGTGCCACGTCGGCCTGTTCATAGGGAATCATGGGCGGCGGCGACATGCCCAGCAGGTTGCAGACAAAGGCGATGACTTCGTGGCTGCTGCTGGGCAGGTCATCGGCAAGATTGTAAATGGCGCCGGGTTTCGGGTTGTTGAATGACGCGATCAATGTTTGCACGATGTCATCCACATGAATGCGGTTGAACACATGCCCCGGTTTGTCGATGCGGCGGGCGGTGCCGCTGCGGATGGTGTCAATGGCGCTGCGCCCGGGGCCGTAAATGCCGGACAGGCGGAAAATGTGCAGCGGGAAATCTTCGTTCATGGCAAGTGCTTGCCATTGCTCTTCCGCTTTTTCGCGCTGGCTGCCGCGCTGGCTGGTCGGGGCCAGTGGCGTGTTTTCATCAATCCATCCGCCGTCATGGTTGCCGTAAACGGCGGTGGTGGATAAATACCCCGCCCATTCGATACTGCCGCTTTCCAGCAGGTCATGCGCATGGGCTTCGAATACAGGGTCGCCGCTGCGCGTAGGGGGAATAGAAAACAAAACATGGGTGACGCCGCGAAAACTTTCGAACGGGTCGGGCAAATGGCGGTTGGGTTCGAACAATTCCGCATCAATGCCGTCGGCAATCATTTGTGCACGTTTGTCGGGGTCGGTCGTGGTGCCGGCAATGTGCCATCCGTACCCGCGTAAAACAGTCGCAAGGGCGGCAGCCGTATATCCATAGCCAAAACAGAAAAGCTTTTTATCACGCGCAGCAGGCGTAATAAGACACGGAGGTTGAGTCATAAAAAAGGGCCCCCGATCAGAAATCCAGATCCTGATAATGGCTGGGCGGGGCAAAGCCCGGGATCATGTCTTCCAGCAGCGGCTTGAACGCGGGACGCGATTTGATGCGCGCGTACCAATCCTTGGCGGCTTTATGCTCGTCCCACGGCACGTCACCGATATAGTCGATGGCGGACAAATGCGCGGCAGCCGTGACATCGGCCAAAGACAGGTCATCCCCCGCCAGCCAACGGCGGCGTTCGGTCAAAAACCCGATGTAATCCAGATGGTAATGGATATTGGCGTGACCGGCGCGAATGGACGGGCCGTGCGGTTCGCCCATTTTCAGGAAACGTTTCATCATTTTTTCGCCGACCAGGTTTTCGGTCACTTCGGCGTTGAATTTATGGTCAAACCACGCAACCAGACGGCGGGTTTCCGCGCGCTGCAAGGGCTCGCGCCCCATCAGGTCGATGGTATTATAAACTTCGTTCAGGTATTCGCAGATCACCTGACTGTCGGTCAGGATGGTATTGTCCGGTTCGATCAGAACCGGAACATCCCCCGCGGGGTTAATGGCCAGAAATTCGGTGCGGCGTTCCCAGACTTTTTCGATTTTTAAATCGAATTCGAGTTTCTTTTCGGCGAGGGCGATGCGCACTTTCCGGGAAGAGGGATGAAGCCAGAGATGATAAAGTGTTCTCATTGGTATGAATCTTACGCAAGCCCCCCCGAAACGCAAAACATTAAATCAAATACTTGGCGTGAATTCTGTCTTGCATAAGCAAAAAAAAACCGGGCATGCCCCGTTGTTTTTTTTGTGAACAGGTGATTCTCAAAACACCGGCCTATAGATTTTGCGGCTGTGCAGCATGGGCGTGAAGCCAGGTAAACGGCGGCATACAGACGAATGCGTCAAAATTGAGCTGAAGAAGATTTTTTGAATCTGGAAAAGGTTGCGAGGGGTAGCTGCCTCTGCCGCAGCAGCGTGTCTTGATACGGACGCGTAGAGGCAGTCTGCGCAGCGGGCCAAAAGGCTTGGCTGCAGCTACGATATTGTTTCGATTCGCACGGGCTTAGCGCCGCTGCGCTTATCTGAGAGGGACAGCCGCGAGTTCGAATTTGACAGGCACATCGCCTTGACCGGTGGAGCTGTAATTTTCCGTGGCAAAATCCGCGCGGTTTGCGGTGAAACTGCCGTGAAGAATAATCATCATGCCGCCAGGTACATTCTGATCCAGCTTTACCGTGAAGGGAATGGCGATCGCCTTGGACCTTTCTCCAATGCGCAACCCGCCCTCCGCAATAAATTCGTGAGAGCTTTTGCGTTTGATCGTGCTTGACATAAACGTGGCGGTCGCAGGGCCTGCCGGTACTTGTGTGGAGGGTTCCAGATATTCCAGCAGCGGAACGTTTACAGATTTTGCGGGCAAGAACATGCTGGAAATATCGGCGGTCAGGACCATGCGGCTTTGGTTCAGCTTGGTCGGGTCAAAGCTCAGCTGCAAATTGTAATGCGTCAGGGGAATGTCTTTGTTACTAGCCGCGCGGTTGCGATAGGTGACGCTGCTTTTTTCCTGTACCAGCATCCAGCGCTGGGCAGCTTTGGGGTCAGCGGGGGAGCCATAAGTGCGCTGATGCGCGGGCAGGCCTTGCGATTGTGCCTGCGGCTGCACGGCAAACAGGGCTGCGGTAAAAATAATGCCAAGAGACAAGCCGAGAATAAGACCGCGGCGGCGCGTTTGGCGAAGGTGTGCAGATGTTTGATTGTTTGTCTTGGTCACGCCTCTGTCCCCCGCCTTCATGTCAAAAACCCGCCATACGGCATGGCGGCAATTCTTTTATTATATACCAGAAACAGGCGCGGCGTACGGGAAAATACGGTCTGGCCGCCCCAAAGGCATGCAGGGGCAGGGGGCTTGATTACGGGTTTGGGGTGTTTAGGGCTTTTGGGCGGGGGCTTCGGTGCGGATGCCTTCAACTTCGAGCGTTATATTGACCTCATCCCCAATGCCCGGCAGGCCGTAATCCATCCCGAAATCGCTGCGGTTCAACGCGCCTGTTGCGGAAAAACCCGCAACATATTGCTTGGTATAGGGATGCACAGCGGCTTTGTTGAAAATCACATCCAGCGTTACGGGCTTGGTCACCCCCAGCAGCGTCAGGTTGCCCGTGATGCGGCCGGTATTCTCGCCGGTTTTTTCGACCTGCGTGCTGTGGAATGTGATTTTTGGATGTTCGGCGGCGTTCAGGAAATCCGCGCTTTTGACGTGTTCTTCCCATTTTGCGTCATGCAGGCTCAGGCTGGCGGCATCGATGCTGACCTTGACGCTGCTGTGTTCCGGTTTTTCGGCATCGAAAGTAAAGCCGCCGTCAAACGTGGTGAAACTGCCGGTAGAAAAAGAAAACCCCAGATGGCTGACCGAGAAAAAAATCTGCGTATGCACGGTATCAAAAGCATAGGTATCAATGTCGGGCTTCGCAGCCACGGCTTGCGATGTTGCAACCACTGCGGCAGGCGCAGCGGCCAGAAACATCAGGCTTGAAATCACGGCAGCGCGGATTGTTTTTTTCACGATGCGGCTTTCTTTTGCTCTTCTTGTTTCTGTGCCAGCATTTTTTCCAGCCAGTGAATGTTGAAGTTCCCTGCGCGGAATTCGGGTTCCTGCAAAATACGTTCATGCAGCTGGATGTTGGTGAAAATGCCATCGATGATGGTTTCGCCCAGCGCACGTTCAACGCGCATCAGGCCTTCTTCGCGGGTTTTCGCATGCACGATGATTTTGGCGACAAGGCTGTCGTAATGCGGGGGGACGCTATAGCCATCGTAAATGGCGCTGTCCACGCGCACGCCGAAACCGCCGGGTGCATGGTAACGGTTGATTTTACCGGGCGACGGGGTGAATGTTTCCGGATGTTCCGCGTTGATGCGGCATTCGAAAGCATGACCGTCAAAGGTAATGTCTTTTTGCGTAAAGGGCAGTTTATTGCCCGCAGCAACCATGATCTGCTCGCGCACAAGGTCGATGCCCGTAATCATTTCGGTGATGGGGTGTTCAACCTGCAAGCGGGTGTTCATTTCAAGGAAGTAGAATTTGCCGTCTTCATACAGGAACTCCATGGTGCCAACGCCGCGGTAGTTCATTTTGCGGACGCAGTCGGCAGCCAGTTCACCGATGAAATTGCGCTGTTCCGCGGACAGGGCGGGGGACGGGCATTCTTCGATGACTTTTTGGTGGCGGCGCTGGATGGAACAATCGCGTTCGCCCAGATGCACGGCATTGCCCTGGCCATCACCCAAAACCTGAATTTCGATGTGGCGGGGGTTGGACAGATAACGCTCCATATACATGGAACCGTTGCCGAAGGCGGCCTTTGCCTCGCTCGACGCCATGGTATAGCAGGCTTTGAATTCGTCTTCGTTGCGGGCAACTTTCATGCCTTTACCGCCGCCGCCGGCGACGGCTTTGATCAAAACGGGGAAGCCGATTTCCTTGGCGATTTTCAAGCCTTCGTCGGCGTCTTTCAAAATGCCGTCAGAACCGGGGATCAGCGGCAGGCCGAGGGCTTTGACAGTATCCTTTGCCACGGCCTTGTCACCCATTTTGGCGATGTGGTCGGGCGTGGGGCCGATGAAGGTAAAGCCGTGTTCTTCGACCATGCGGGCGAATTCCTCGTTTTCGGACAAAAAGCCGATACCGGGGTGGATCGCATCCGCATTCGTCAATGCCGCGGCAGACAAAATGGCGGGAATGTTCAGATAGCTCTGGCGTGATGCGGGCGGGCCGATGCAAACGCTTTCGTCTGCCATGCGTACAGCCATGCCGGATTCATCGGCGGTCGAATGCACGACCACGCTCTGGATACCCATTTCACGGCAGGCGCGCACGATGCGCAGGGCGATTTCGCCACGGTTGGCGATGAGGATTTTCTTGAACATGTAAAGTCCCTTGGTTGTCTGTTCGCGCGGTAAAGGCGGTCTGGCTTATTCGATGATCAGCAAAGGCTGGCCGAATTCGACCGGTTGCGCGTCTTCGATCAGGATGTCGGTTACCGTGCCGGATTTTTCGGCCTTGATCGGGTTCATGACTTTCATGGCTTCGATAATCAGCAGCGTGTCGCCTGCTTTTACTTTGGCGCCTTTGGTCACGAATTTGGGTGCGCTCGGCTCGGACTGCAAATAGGCTGTACCAACCATGGGGGATTTTACAACGCCCGGGTGGTTGTCGGGGGTGAGGGCGGCAACTTTGCCGGTTTCAACCGCAGCAGGTGCGGGCGCCGCAGCAACGGGCGCGGCATGAACAGCGGCAGCCGGTACGCCAAAGCTTTTGGTAACGCGGACGGATTTATCGCCATCGGTTACTTCGATTTCGGTCAGGCCCGTTTCGTTCAGCAGGCTGGCCAGGTTTTTGATGGCCTCGTGGTCGATTTTCATCGCGGACATTTCGGTGTTCCTCTCTTTGGTGTCTTCTTTTGTCAATTGTGCGGCTGTTGCGCTTTTTGCTTTGGTCATTATGTCTGTCCTTTTGGTGCTGATGCGTGGGGCTTTATGCGTCATCGTCCAGCAGGGCGCGCATCGCCTGCAAGGCCAGCAGGTATCCATGCCCGCCAAAACCGCAGATGACGCCCGCCGCAACCGGCGAGACATAAGAGTGATGGCGGAAAGCCTCACGCTGGTAGATATTGCTCAGATGCACTTCGATCACCGGCACGTCGAGCAGTTTCAGCGCGTCGTGAATGGCGATGGATGTATGGGTATAGGCGGCAGCGTTGATGATGAGTCCGGAAAACCCCTCGCGCGCCTGCTGGATAATTGTAACCAGATCGCCTTCGTTATTGCTTTGGCGGAAATCGATGGACAGGCTCAGCTCGCTCGCCAGCTCTTCACATTCAAGCGCGATGGCGCTCAGGTTCTTGAATCCATAAACGTCCGGTTCCCGCACGCCCAGCATGTTCAGGTTCGGCCCGTTCAGAACAAGAATATTGTGACGCTGTTTGGCCAAAGCCAACCTCGTGTGTGGTTATAAAATTAGACAGGCGAGGTTATACCATAGTGTATTCGGGGGGCTAGAATAAATATTATTTACATAATTTATAACTTTGGGAGGGAAAGCTGGTTTTTGGCTGCCGCGCAGCATAGGGGGCGTCTTTTTCCGTATTGCATCAAGACTTTGCCGCCTTACGGGCTGTTTTCTTTCGGGGGCGCCTGCTATGCTGCCCTGCGCAAAAACGCGGGTTGTCATGTAAGGAGAATGGAAATGTCCCTGAAGGGAAAATCGGCAATTGTCACGGGCTCCACCAGTGGAATCGGTCTTGGCATCGCGCGGCAAATGGCGGCGGCGGGGGCGGATATCCTGCTGAACGGTCTGGGCGATATGGCGGAGATTGAAAAAACCCGTCTTGCCCTGCAATCCGAATGTGGCGTGCGCGTTTTTTACCACGGCGCCGATATGCGCAAACCCGACGACATCCGCGCCATGGTGCAGGCGGGCGAACAGGCTTTTGGCAAAGTGGATATTCTTGTCAATAACGCGGGCATTCAACATGTCGCGCGGATCGAAAATTTTTCCGACAAACGCTGGCACGATATTATTTCCATCAATCTTTCCGCCACGTTTTTTGCGACCAAGGCCGTATTGCCGGGCATGCAATCACGCGGGTTTGGCCGTATTGTTAATATTGCCTCTGTCCACGGTTTGGTTGCGTCCAAAGAAAAATCCGCCTATGTCGCGGCGAAACACGGCGTTGTGGGGCTGACCAAAGTCACCGCGCTGGAAAACGCCACAACCGGCGTGACCTGCAATGCGATTTGCCCGGGATTTGTCCTGACGCCTTTGGTGCAAAAACAAATTGACGACCGCGCCGCGCAGGCGGGTATTGGCAAAGAAGACGCCGCGCGTGAACTTCTGGGCGAAAAACAACCGGCGCTGGATTTTGTGACCACAGAACAGCTGGGCGATATGGCGGTTTATCTGTGCGGCGACAGTGCGCGCATGATGAACGGCAGCACTCTTGCTATTGACGGCGCGTGGACAGCGCAGTGATGGCGCATGGACAGCGCAATAATAACCGCGCAGGAACCGCGCAGTGACAGGAATACAGATATGAATACGCAAACAAAAACCCGCGCCGATATCCGCGTCAAGGCCATGGGTGTTTTCCGCCGCGGCGATGCCATTCTGGTTAACGAAGTGCGCGAGCCGGATGGTCGTCTGGTCGGTTTTCGCATACCGGGCGGGCATGTGGAATTTGGCGAAACATCCGACGCCACGCTGCTGCGTGAAATACACGAAGAACTAGGCGCGGGGATTGAAAACCTGCGTGTGCTGGCCACCATTGAAAACGTATTCGAATACGGCGGACAACCGGGCCATGAAGTCATCGTGGTTTACAGCGCCGATTTCACCGATGCCGATATGTATGAACACGATGTATTGGAAGCCGCCGAAGACGACGGCACGGCGTTTCAATTGGTATGGCACGATCCGGATGATTTGCCCGAAGGTTTGCCGCTGTACCCTTCTGGCCTGCGCAGTTATTTGTAAGAAATATATGTAAGCCAAGAAAAAAGCCCCGCAATGACGCGGGGCTTTTTTGTAGCGCAAAGATGATTAGCCGTTTTTGGGGCCGTCATTTTTGGGCGCATCGTTTTTCGGCGCGTCTTGCTGGCTTTTCAGCTCGTCAACTTTGGTTTTGATTTCTTTGCCAAGCTCGGTTGCGGCTTTTTCGCCTTTTTCGATCAGCTCTTCGCCTTTGACAACTGCTTTTGCAAATACGTCAGCTGCTTTTTCGCGGCCTTCTGCAAATTTCTTTTTCCAATCAAATGCCATGATCTGTGCTCCTTATATATCTTCAAATTTTATGGGGGTGTGCGGGGCTAGTCTTAGCATGTTTGACGGCGCAGCGTCAAAAATTATGCTCGTTTTTTGGAATGGTGCTGTAATCAAAGGGATTTTACGGCTTTGGCCGGCGGGGTGGCGGCATGTTGATCACGCTGACATCGCGCGCCGTGGTGGTGCTGCGCGCGACAAAGGCCGCTTGCTGGCGTTTTTGCGCGGCTTGCAGGTCTGGCAGCATGTCGTGCCGCCCCAGACGTTCGGCCATGTCCATCAATTTCTGATCCGGCCTTGCCCCTGCGGCCAGCAATTGATGCATGTTATCCGTTTTATGCGCGGCCACGGCGCAGGTCAGCGCGTCATTGCCGCCATTGTTGCGGTGATGTACGGCCGGTTTGGCGGAGAGCAGATGGTATAAAACTTCGCCCCCGCCGGTGGCTGCGATAATAATGGGCGTATTGCCCGCCGTATTCGGCGTTTCGGGATCGGCGCCGCGGATCAACATTTCGCGTACCAGCGCGGGCATTTGCAAGCGTGCCGCGATATGCAGGGCGGTATCACCGCGCGCATCGGTTATTTCAAAACTGGCGCCATTTTTGACCAGCCACAGGGCATCGTCCATATCAATCTGTTGTTTGCGCAGCGCGTCCAATAATTCACGGCCATATATGCGTGCTTCTTCCGGATGCACGCGTGATCCTGCCTGATTGAATGTGGGCTGCGGGTCTGACATGGGATGCTTTTTAAAATGGGTAATGCAAACAGGGTAAAAGCGCAGGGCGGGCCTGTCAACCGGCCGGTTGATGTTGCACGGGGGCAAGGCATAAAAACGCTGTTAAATCAGGATATCCAATATTTTAAAGCAGGCTATCCAGGCCTTGGCGGAATGTTTCGCGCGGCGTGTAATCCACGCGCACCAGATGCAATCCGCTGGCGGGGGCCATGGGGCCGGCTTGTGTCCGGTCGCAGGATTCCAGCGCGGATTTCACATCGTCCGGCTGCCATTTGCCTTCACCCACCAATGCAAGCGTGCCTGCAAAATTGCGGATTTGATGGTGCAGGAAAGACCGTGCCTCCGCCCACATCACCAGATGCCGCCCCATCATGGGGGATGATTTATCTTCGGTGATTTCCAGACGCTCCAGCGTGCGGATGGGTGATTTGGCCTGGCATTCCGCCGCGCGGAAACTGCTGAAATCATGCGTGCCGATCAGATGTTTGGCGGCTTTGTTCATGGCCGCTATATCCAGATCGCGGCTGTGGTGCCAGACATGTCGTCCGCCAATGGCGGGGGCGGCGCGGCGGTCGCATAAAATGCGGTAAGCATAAACGCGCCAAGTGGCGCTGAATCTTGCGTGGAATTCATCGCTGACAGGTTCCGCCGATACAATCGAAACCGGCAAGGGGCGCAGGTGGAAATTGATCGCATCGCGCACGGTTTTGGCATCCGCATCGCGTATCAGGTCGATATGCGCAACCTGTCCCAAGGCATGTACGCCGGCATCCGTGCGCCCCGCGACATGTACGGTGATGTTTTCGCCGCTGTATCTTTGTGCGGCCTCTTCGATGCTGCCTTGCACGCTGCGCACATTGTCTTGTCTTTGCCATCCGGCGAAATCGGTGCCGTCGTATTCGATGGTCAATTTCCACCGCTGGCTTTTACGCGCGGGTGCGGGCAGGGCGGCGGGTGTTTCTGCAGCTGTGTTTGCGGTCGCGGTTTCTGCGTCCTGCGTGATTTCGCTGGCTTCGGCATCAATAATGGGCGGCAGGTTTCCGGTCATCCCAATATTTCCCCCGTGTTCACATGTCCGCCGTTCATATATGACGTGCCGTCCATGGGTTTGCGGTTTTCCGGCTGCACAGTGGTCAGGCGCAGGCTGCCTTCGCCGCAGGCAACGACCAGATGGCGGTGAATAATCTCGCCCGCTTTGCCCTGCGCGCCGGTGGCAGATTCAATTTCCGCGCCCAGAATTTTTAAACGCAGGCCGTTATGCAGCGTCCAAACGCCCGGCCAGCCGGACAGGGCGCGCATCTGGCGTTCGATGGCGCTCGCGCTTTGTGTCCAATCTATTTTGCCGTCTTCCTTGGACAGCATATGGGCATAGGTCACGCCGTTTTCGCTTTGTATTTGCGGGGTGATTTGCGCCAGCTGCGGCAATGTTTTCACAATCAAATCCGCGCCCTGCGCCGCGAGGGCATCGTGCAAATGCTGCGCCGTTGTGTGCGCCGTGATGGGGACGTTGCCCTGCATCAGGACGGGGCCGGTGTCCAATCCCGCTTCCATCTGCATGATGCACACGCCGCTTTGGTCGTCACCCGCCATGATCGCGCGCTGGATGGGCGCCGCACCGCGCCAGCGCGGCAAAAGCGATGCGTGGATATTGATGCAGCCGTGTTTGGGCGCATCCAGAACTTCTTGCGGTAAAATCAGGCCATAGGCCGCAACCACGGCAACATCGGCGCCCAGCGCAGCAAAATCCGCCCGCGCCGCCGCATCCTTTTTTAAAGACAAAGGATGACGCACAGGAATACCCAATGCATCCGCACGCAAGTGCACGGGTGATGGCTGCATTTTATGTCCGCGGCCCGCGGGGCGGGGCGGCTGCGAATAAACGCAAACAATGTCATGTCCGGCGGCGTGCAGCGCGTTCAAGGCCGATACGGCAAAATCGGGCGTACCCATGAAAACAATTTTCATGCGGAAACTTTCTGCGTGTCTGCGGGGGCGGCCAAAATGCCGGCACGCATTTTATGCACGCGGCGCAGATGGCCGGGGAAAAATCCGCTGTTTTCGATACCGTCCAGCGGCATCCATTTCAATCCCGTGCTTTCGTGCGATACCATCAGGGGCACGTTATCGTCGGCTTCGAAGGCAAAGCAAACGTCAAAATGCACATGGGTGGGCTCTATCCCCCATTCTTTGTGCCGCAGGGGCACAAAACCGGAATTGATGTCGAATATGCCGCCGTTCAGCAGCGGGCGCAAATGCGCGGCGGTCAAACCGGCTTCTTCCTCTGCTTCGCGCAGGGCGGCGCCGAAAACATCGGGGCTGCCATCGCAATGCCCGCCCGGCGCCATCCAGAATTTATTCAGCAAATGTTCGACCAGAATAACCGCATCGCGCGCGGGGTTTACAATCCACGCATCCGCCACCACATGGGCGGTCAGATTGTCGCGCCCGTATGGATTGGGGCTGTGATTGATGAATTGGCGCAGCTGGTCGCAGATGGCTTTTTCTTCCGCATCATAGGGCGCGAAAACATCCAGCAAAGCGGCAAGCGGCGCCGTCATGGTCAAACCGCTTTTTTGC
>JAVEWI010000020.1:0-11596 GCA_034004625.1 Bdellovibrionales bacterium | reverse complement strand
TCCGTCGCAATGGCAGCGCAAAGCGCGAGAGGCAGGAAGAAGTTCGTACGGCCTTCGGGCGACAGGTCACTATAGATATAAGCCACAATCCCGACGCAGAACATGGCGCACATCCCGACCACAGTCCAGTTGAAGGCTTTCAGCTGTTGCTGATTCACGTATTTGGGCTGGAAAGAGAAAAAAGCCCAGAGCACGCCAAGCCCGATGATGGAAAGCAGAAAGATTAACGTGCCAAGCATGGGAAGCTCCTGTCAAAAACGCGCGCTGCGCCAGATCCTTTACGTCAAATTTCTACGCGCCAGCCCTGTGCAGTTCTTTCTGTTTTATCTTTTTTACGGGCAGGAAACAACCCATCACAAAATGCTGCGCAGAAGTGTCCGGCGCAGCGGGCAGGGCGGGATATGCGAAGGGCAGGCTGTATGGAAAAATCAGGCTGCCTGGGACTGGACAAAATCCATAGCATGAATATCGTCCAGCACTTTCCGGAAATGACGCTGGATTTCCGGCGCCAGAGGCGGGAATTCGGCTGCCACGCCCTGTTTCATGAAACGGACAACACGTCCCGGTTGATGGATCACAACGGTTTCATGCGGCAGGCGGAAACGGATTTGCATGTCCAGATCCTGGCCCATTTGCGGCGCCTGATCGGTATCAAAGCTAAGCCCGCCCATGCTCCAGTCACGGATGCTATAGGCGCGGCCATTAATTTCGACTTCTGCTTTTAATCCGGCCTTTTGGATATCGTGCCGCACATGTTTGCGGCGCCATTCCGAAGCCCCGTTCATGGAGCCATCACCAAGGCCAAGTATATTAAGGAGACGATTGATCATCGGGTCCCTCCCGTTTCTGTTATCCATTTTTTAGGCCGCAAAGG
Organism: Bdellovibrionales bacterium; assembly: GCA_034004625.1. Classification (GTDB taxonomy): domain Bacteria; phylum Pseudomonadota; class Alphaproteobacteria; order Micavibrionales; family UBA2020; genus UBA2020. The sequence goes on along the minus strand of JAVEWI010000020.1, from coordinate 10,722 downwards.
GTCAAAGTCAAGTTTTTGAAACCCATAATATTGAACAACAGTACAAATAGAGAGAAAGTTTCTTAATTATGGATAATATAGTCACTTTTGAACCCTTCCCGCAGCCAGCCAAAACCAAAAACACGGATAAACGCCGTTTATTATGGCTTTTTCTTGACTCGCAGGCGATTCACCCCCTATAAAAGCCCACTTAAAGCGATCTGCAAGGATTGCGGCGGTATCCTGGCTCGTATTTGGCTGCCTCGGATACAGGCTCAACCCCTTTTGAAAGGAAAATAAAATGCCAAAGATGAAGACCCACTCGGGCGCGAAAAAGCGCTTCAGTGTTACCCGTACGGGTAAAGTTCAGGCTCGTGCTGCCGGTAAGCGCCACTTGCTGACAAACAAATCCAAAAAAATGAGACGTGATGGCCGTGCGACGCTGATTATGGCGGAGATGGACGCGAAAATCATTCTGGACAACTTCCTGCCGTATGAGCGCAGCAAAAAGCGCAAAACGCGCCAGCAGCTGAAAAAGCAACAGCAGCTGAATGCAAAAAATAAAGCGAAGAAGGAGGCTGCATAATGGCCCGCGTTAAAGGTGGTACACCCTCTATCAATCGTCATAAAAAAATCCTGAAACTCGCAAAAGGCTATCGCGGCCGCAGCAGCAAATGCTTCCGCATTGCCCTGCAGCGCGTTGAAAAAGCCCTGCAATACGCATACCGCGACCGCCGCGCCAAGAAAGCGGAATTCCGTGGTCTGTGGATCCAGCGTATCAACGCCGGTGCGCGTTTGAACGGCCTGACCTATTCCAAAATGATGGGCGGCCTGAAACTGGCCGGCATCACGCTGGACCGTAAAGTTCTGTCCGATATCGCTGTACGCGATCCGGCCGGCTTTACCAGCATCGCCGAACAGGCGAAAGCTGCACTGGACAAAAAAGCCGCCTAAGCGACTTTTGATAAAATAAAGAAAACCGCGGACGGGTCATACCTCCGCGGTTTTTCTTTTGGGGCGCGGTTTTTCTTTTAACGCGGTTTTCTTTTAACGCCGGAAAATGCTACACAGGTAACAGCAAAACAAACGGACCGCACATGGCAAAAGCCCAACGTCTTTATGTCTGCCAGACCTGTGGCGCCACCCATAACAAATGGGCGGGCAAGTGCGAAGCCTGCGGTGAATGGAACAGCATTGTCGAAGAAGTATCCGAAGCCCGTCCACCTCAGGGGCTCAGCCGCGGGCGCGGCAAAGTCATTGAATTCGCCGCCCTGTCCGGCGCATCGGAAAACGCACCCCGCCGCAAAAGCGGCATAGAAGAATTCGACCGCGTCACCGGCGGCGGTTTGGTGCCCGGCTCCGCCATCCTGATCGGCGGTGACCCCGGTATCGGCAAATCCACCCTGCTGTTGCAAGTCGTGGCAAAACTCTCTGCCCAAGGCCGCTGCGCCTATGTTTCCGGTGAAGAAGCCATCGACCAGGTACGCATGCGCGCGCGCCGCCTTGGCTGTGAAAAAACGCCCGTGGCGCTGGCTGCCGCCACCAATGTACGCGACATCATCGAAACGATGGAGCGGGAAAAGATCGACGTTATCGTCATCGATTCCATCCAGACCATGTATCTGGACAATCTGGATTCCGCGCCCGGCACCGTGGCGCAGGTACGCGCCAGCGCGCAGGAACTGATCCGCACCGCGAAAAAACGTGGCACCGCCGTTCTTCTGGTCGGCCATGTCACCAAGGAAGGCCAGATTGCAGGCCCGCGCGTGCTGGAACATATGGTCGATACTGTTTTGTATTTCGAAGGCGACCGCGGCCATACATTCCGCATTTTGCGCGCCGTCAAAAACCGTTTTGGCGCGACCGATGAAATCGGCGTGTTTGAAATGGCGGAACGCGGATTGGCCGAGGTTGAAAACCCCTCCGCCCTTTTCCTTGCCCAAAGGCAGGAGCAAATTTCCGGCAGCGCCGTTTTCGCCGGCATGGAAGGCACGCGCCCCGTATTGGTCGAAGCGCAGGCCTTGGTCGCGCCATCCCCCCTCGGCACGCCACGCCGCGCGGTTATCGGATGGGACAGCGGGCGTTTGTCCATGGTGCTGGCCGTGCTGGAAGCGCGCTGCGGCGTGCAAATCGGCCCCAATGACGTCTATCTGAATATCGCGGGCGGATTGCGCGTGACGGAACCTGCGGCGGATCTCGCCGTGGCTGTTGCCCTTATCAGCTCGCTCTCCGGCGTGCCGGTGCCCGCCGACATGGTTGTCTTTGGCGAAGTCGGCCTGTCCGGTGAAGTCCGCAACGTCGGCCAGGCCGACCACCGTTTGAAAGAAGCCGCCAAGCTTGGCTTCCGCCATGCCCTGATCCCCGCCACGGGAGGCAAGCCGCCCTTGAAACCCGAAGGCATGAAACTCACCCAAATCAGGCACCTGAAAGACATGCTGCCACTGTTCACAGAGGAATAAGAACATGACTCCCATCATGCTGGACACCGCCGTTATCATCGTTATCCTTTTGTCGGTGATCGTTGCTTTCTTCCGCGGTTTCGTCAAAGAAATGCTGACCATCATCAACATTGTCGGCGCCGCCGCCGCCGCGTGGTATCTGGGCGGACAATTCGCCCCCAGCTTCCAGAAATGGATGGGCGCGGGAGAAAAACCCGCGGATGGCGAAAAAATCCGCAAGGTCCTCGGCCTTGTCACACCGGAGGTTGCAGGCACGTTCCTGTCCTACTTCACCGTATTTTTTATTACCCTGATTATTCTGGCGCTGGCCGGCATGGCGATTTCGGCCAGTGTAAAGGCCATGGGCCTTGGCCCGCTGGACAAAGCGCTCGGCATGGCCTTTGGCGCGCTGCGCGGTTTTTTGCTGGTACTGCTGGTTTATGTGCCCTTTGCCCATTTCATGCCGCCGGAAAAACAGAAATACCCGAATTGGGTCGAAGAATCCGTCAGCTTTGTCGCGCTTGATAAAACATATAAATGGATGGAAAAATATCTGGGCGATGACATCAAGCAGGCCCGCGAAGATGCAGAAGAAACGCATGGCCCCTTCAGCAGCCGCCTGAAAAAAATGGGTGATGACATTATGCGCGAACAGGAAGAAAAATACCGCGCGGAAGAACGCGCAAAAAGCGGTGGCCAGACCTATGAGGGCGCCCTGCCCTATCAGGACGTGACCGAAGATATCAATGCCGAAATCCTGTCCGATGAAGAAAGCCGCGCCCGCAGATGAGTTCCGCCCGTAAAAAAAAGAAACCTGCCCGCACATTCGGCAGCAGCCTGCGCCGCGTCCTGCTGGCGCTGTGCCTGATCGCGGTCAGCCTTGCGGCGGCCATTACCTTTACCGAACGCCGTCAATGGCCGGAATCCCTGCGCAATCATGATGCCGTCATCATGGTCTATACCACGCGCAATGAAATGATTGACGCCATCTGGCGCGGCGATGAAAAACCCATGCCGATCCTGCCCGAACAGGCAGCAAAAAAACCGCAAGGCAAAGAGCCCATTTCCGTGCGTCCCGCGCCCAAAAAACCGGAGCAGGGATATAACGCGCAAGACCGCGCCAGGATGGAAGCCTTGATCGAAAAAGAAGGAGATTTGCCATGACCGGACGTTTGGAAGGCCGCCTTGCCCTTGTGACCGGCGCATCCCGCGGATTGGGCGCGGCTGTTGCCGAAGCCTATGCCCGCGAAGGCGCGCATGTTGTCTTGCTGGCACGCACCCAAGGCGCACTCGAAGAAATCGACGACCGTATTCAGGCCGCAGGCGGCAGCGCGACATTATTGCCGTTTGACCTGATGGAACATAAAAAAATTCCCGCCCTTGGCGCCGCATTGGCGGAGCGTTTCGGCAAGCTGGATATCCTGACCTGCTGCGCCGCCACGCTGGGCGCGCTGTCGCCCGTCGCCATGTCGGATGCGAAAATTTATGATGAAGTCATGCGCGTCAATTTCATGGCGAATGTGCATTTGCTGCGCGCTTTGGACGGACTGCTGCGCGGATCCATTGCCGGACGCGCCATTTTTGTCACCGACCACAATCTGGGCGAAGCCGCCCCGTTCTGGAGCGCCTACCGCGCCAGCAAATCCGCATTGGAAGCCATGGCAGCAACCTACGCGCAAGAAGTTTCCTTCAGCCCCTTGCGCGTGAACGTTGTCAGCCCTGCCCGCCTGCGCACAGGTCTGCGCACGGCAGCTTTCCCCGGTGAAGATACCAGCACGCTGACAGACCCCGCCGATGTGACAGGCATTTTCGTTAATCTGGCGGCAGAAGATTACGACCAAACAGGCCGCATCGTCGCCGCAGCATGAATACGCCCAATCCGCATTTTCTGGGATCAGACGCACTTCAGGCCAATATGCGCCTGAAACGCATGGCGACCACAGCCAGTATCACGGTCGCCACATTGCTCATCATCGCCAAGGTAACGGCTTTCTGGCTGACCAATTCGGTCAGTCTTTTGTCGTCATTGATGGATTCGTTTTTTGACCTGCTGGCGTCGCTGGTCACGCTTTTGGGCGTTATCCATGCCGCCAGCCCCGCCGATGAAGATCACCGCTATGGCCACGGCAAGCTGGAAGCCCTTGCGGCATTGGCGCAGTCTGTTTTCGTTTTCGGCTCGTCCCTTTTCCTGATTGTTGAATCGGCGCGGCGGTTTATTACACCGGAAACCGTCAAGAACGCCGACATCGGCATTATCGTCATGCTGCTGTCGATCATCCTGACGGGCTGCCTGATTACATTTCAAAAATACGTGGTGCGCAAAACCAAATCCGTCGCGATTTCCGCAGACCGTTTGCATTACACCGGTGACCTTTTGATGAATGCGGCGGTTATCACCGCCCTGCTTTTGGCTAAATATACGGGATGGATTTATTTCGACCCGCTGTTTGCCGTGATAATTGCCGGCATCCTGATCCGCGGGGCATGGGGTATCCTGACTTCTTCATCCGACATCCTGATGGACAAGGAACTGCCCGAAGAAGACCGCCGCCGCATCGCGGAAATCGTGACCGCGCATCCGCATGTTGAATCCATCCACGACCTGCGCACCCGCAGCACGGGGGAGCGTATTTTTATCGAATTCCATCTGGAGCTGGACGGCGGCATGAGCCTGAACCGCGCCCATGACATTACCGAAGAGATTGAAAACCTGCTTTATGCGCAGTTCCCCACGTCCGAAATCCTGATGCATCAGGAACCGGCAGGCATCGAAGATCACCGTCTGGATCACATCATCCAGACGCCGCCCGCCACATAAAATATAGATTTTAATCGGCGTAGGGATTCCGGCTGGTCTTGATAATCATCCGCACCGGCGTTGCAGGCATGTCAAAATCACGACGCAGGCCGTTAATCAGGTAACGTTCATGCGTTTCCGGATAATCATCCGGGCGCGACACCCAAAGCGCAAATGTCGGCGGGCGCGCCTTGATCTGCGTCATGTAACGCAGGCGGTTCTGACGTCCGTTGACCAGCGGCGCCGGGTTTTGCGTTTCCATGATACGCAGCCAGCGGTTCAGCTTGCCTGTGCCAATCCGGTGGTTCCACAAATTATAAACATCGAGAATAGCCTGCATCACCTTGTCGATGCGCTTGCCTTTCAACGCCGAAATCGTCACCACCGGAATGTCGCGCAGCTGGGCAAGCGATGTCGCCAATTGATGGCGGATTTCGTCCAGCGTTTCTTCCTTGTTTTCGACCAGATCCCATTTATTGACGACCAGCACCATGGCGCGGCCTTCTTCGGCGATATGTCCGGCAATGGTCAGATCCTGTTTTTCAAACAAGGTTTCACCGTCAATCACCATGACAACTACTTGTGCCAGACGAATGGCGCGCAGCGAATCTTCGACCGCCATGCGCTCGATATAATTCACAACCTTCGCCTTGCGGCGCAGCCCCGCGGTATCGACCAGACGCAATTGGCGCCCGCCAAATTCCCAATCCACATGCACGGCGTCGCGGGTAATGCCCGCTTCAGGGCCCGTCATGGAACGCTCTTCGCCCAAAATCGCGTTCAGCAAAGTCGATTTGCCCACGTTGGGGCGTCCGGCGATGGCGATTTTGATAGGCTTGCTGAGGTCTTCTTCCGGCACTTCCTCGTCACCGAAACCGGTTTCATCGCCTTCCTGATATTTCTGGAACAAACGCTCGATGTCTTCGCCGGCCTCTTCCTCTTCCGCGCCGCGGCGGGCGGCGGCGGCGGCTTCTGCGGCCTCCACTTTGGGACGCAGCAGGTCATAGAGATCATCCATGCCAAGGCCATGTTCGGCCGAAATGGCCAAAGGTTCGCCAAGCCCCAGTTCATAGGCTTCGTACATCCCATCAAGTGCCGCACGGCTTTCGCATTTGTTCACGACCAGCGCCGTGGGCATGTTCTGGCGGCGCAGCCAATCCGCAAAATGCCTGTCCATGGGCGTAATGCCCGTGCGCGCATCCACCACCAGCAGCGCCATGTCGGCACGGGCCAGCGCACGTTCGGTTTGCTGGCGCATGCGGCCCTGGATGGATTCGTCGAAGCTTTCTTCCAGACCCGCCGTATCAATCACACGAAATGAAATATCCGACAGGCGCGCATCGGCATCGCGCCAATCGCGCGTCAAACCGGGCGTATCATGCACCAGCGCCAGTTTTTTCCCCGCCAGACGATTGAACAGCGTGGATTTCCCCACATTGGGGCGGCCGATAATGGCAAGGGTGAACGTCATGATAAAAGTATATCCATTTACAATGTTAAGCGCCGCACGAAAGGGCCCTATGCCCCGCCCTGCCGTGGCGCTGTTTTTAGCGCCATGCGCTGAGCGTGCCGTTTTGCGACAGGGTAATCATGGTGCCGCCCGCCACAACCGGCGCCAGCGTTGTTTCCGCAGGCAAACGGTGTTCGGCCAGAACGCTGCCGTCGAGCGGGCTGAGCTCCAGCATCTCGCGGTTGCTGCTGGTGACGATCAGACGGTCACCGGCCAATACAGGGCCCGCCCATACAACAGGTTCGCTGCGCTTGGCGTCTTTCCAGCGCGGCAAATCGGCAACCCAGCGCACATCGCCCGTGCTGCGTTTCAAAGCCACCATTTGCTGGTCACCCGTCACGACAAAAATATTATCCCCCGCAACCCAGGGCATTTCGGCACTGCCGATTTCACGTTGCCAGCGGCGCTGGCCTGAAACCTGATCCAGCGCGACCATGCGCCCGCTATAGCTGACCGCCAGAACAAGCCCGCGGTCAATCACGGGCAAGCCGCGCACATCGGCAATCGCGGCAAGGCTGCCGCCGCGGCGCACAGCGGACAGGTTATCCTGCCATACGATCTGGCCGTTTTCAGGACGCAGGCCATAAAGCTCGCCCGAAGACAAGGGCAGTACAACCAAAGTTTCATCCGCAGCAACGGAAGCCGAGCCGAGCAGGTTTGTCGCCTCGCTCACACCTGCATATTGCCACAACAGTTTTCCATCCGCCGCGGTATAGACCATCAAACGGTTATCCAGCGTCACCAAATACACGCGGCCATCCATAATGGTCGGGGCGCTGCGTGCAGGCGCGGGCAAAACCGCGCGCCAGATATCGCCGCCCGTTGACGGATCAACCGCCATCAGGTGTTTGTAGCCTGCCGTCACGTAAAGTTTGCCTTCATGCCATGCAAGGCCGCCGCCCACGGCACCCGCAGGGCCTTCGCCACGCGGCACCACGGACTGGCGCCACAAACGTTTGCCGTTTTCCAGCTGGAAGGCGGACAGATGCCCCGCGGTATCCAGCGTGAAAACACGGTCGTCCGCAATCACGGGCACAGCGGTCAGCGGCGTGCGTTTATCGCCGCCCGCGCCAATATCCGCCGTCCATACACGTTTCATGTCGGCAGACAGCGCCACATGCGTCATGGCATGGTTGGGATAGCCGCCCGGCTGGGGCCAGAATTTATTTTCCCAGATTTCAGGCAGGGCGATATCTTCGGCTTCCAGCGCGGGATTTGGCACCAGATCTTTTTGCAGCTGCAAAACAGACACGCGTTCACCCGGCAGCGGCGGTTCTTTATCGCTGCCGAAAATTTTCTCCGCGCTTTCACAGCCAGAGAGCAGCAACGCCAGAAACAGCGCGCTAAACAAAGGCCGGAAGCCTTGGGCAGTAAACGTCTTGCGCTGCAGCTTCATCATTAACGCCCCGCTTCGCCGCCGGCGGATTCCAGATAGAGCGCACGCAGCGTGGTTGCGCGGGCGCGCACTTCATCAGGCGCCGCCGTATCTGCCAGCAAGGCGGACAAGGATGCGACCGCATCGGTCATTTTGTTTTCGCGGGCATAAAGCAAGGCCTGCAATTCCAGCGCGGAAAAACGCCATACGTTGTTTTTGGAAACCAAAGGCTTCAGCGCGGCATGCAAAGCCGCGGCATCGCCGTTATCCACACGGTGGCTAACCGCCAGCAAAGCCGCCAGATCGCGGTAAACGCTGTCAAGGCCACGGGTTTTGGCAACGCCGTCGTAAAGGGCGGCAGCCTGTTCGCTTTCACCCTTTTGCGCATGAACGCCCGCCGCCAGCAAAGCCGCCAAGGCACGGTGCGTGCCCTTGCCTTCGGTTGCCAGTGCATCCAGCTTGACCGTATCGGCGCTGTCCATGGCGCTGAACAGTTCATAGGTCGCCTGCGCATTGACGTTGACCGTGTGCTGACGCCAGAAACTGAGTGCGCCCGTCATGATAACCGCCAGAATGATCCCGCCGATGATCCATGCACGGTTTTCAATCCAGAAGTCCTGCAGGCGCTGCTTGCGCAGTTCGTCATCGATTTCTCTTGTCACATCGGACATCTTGCGTTCCTTGTCTCATATCGTTGAAATGCCGCCCTAAATTGACCTGAATCTGCCGCGCGGGTCAAGGAAAACCCCTGATTTTGCGCAGCAAAGTTTCAAAACATACTTAACATAATATGGGGTTGACGCTGCGGCGGGTGAATGTTATGTGGTTAGGCATTCTTTTTTGAAACGTTTTAGACGGGCCGGATGTTCCTGCTTGCAGCAAAAGCTGCCACCATCCATCCCGGGGGGAAGCACGCATGCCTTCTTTTCGCGATATTTTTCGCCGCGCCACCGACAAGGAAAAAGCCCGCAAACGCGCGGAGGAGCTGAATAAAACTAACCTGCGCGGCACCACCGAATTGTTCCGCGCCATAGAACGCGGCGATTTTACCGAGGTCAGCCGCATGATCCGCGAAGGCGCCGATATTGAAAGCCGCAGCAAAACCCAGGGCACCGTTTCCAACATGATGTTCCGCGTGCCCTATGCCGCAGGATCGACACCGCTGCACGCCGCCGCGTTTTTGGGCCATAACGATATTGCAGAATTGCTGCTGCTGAAAGGCGCGAACCCGAATATCCGCAACAGCGAAGGGCACACCGCACTCGATTACGCCCTGATGAGCCATGCGTGGTTCGAGGATTCTTTGCAGAAAAAACAGTCATCCAGCCTGACGCTGGAGCGTTTTGTCACCGCCACGGCTGAAATACTGGGGCTTTACCAAAAAACCGTAACGCTGCTGCTGTCACGCGGCAGCAAGACAGGCATGCTGGAATTGCCGGCACGCTTCAAAGATTTGCTGCCCCAGCGCCGCGCCAAAATACAAGACGGAAACCAGAACACCCCGCGCAGATAAAAATACGCGGCGGCGCTATACCAGCGGTTCAATCCGGCGCAGTTTTTGTTCAATCGATTTTTGAACCGCGTCATGTATTTCCGCAGGGAAGCCGGACGGCAGATTTTTTTCCAAAGACTGCATGGCCTGCGCCGCGCCGTTCACGATGTCTTCAAGCGCCTCTTTCGCGATATAATCCGGCAAGCCTGCTTTTTTCGCTGTTTGCGCAAAATGCCGCCCGCGGATGTCATCCATGCGGTAGTGGTTGTTTTCACCTGCGGACATTGCCATTTTCATTTGTTTTTTCTGAATATGGCCTGCCTCAAAAAACGGCTGCGCCGTCAGCACATCATAAAACGGGGTCAGCACAAACCGCCCTTGCGGCCCCAGAAAAAGGCTGAAATTTTTACCGTGCCCGTCCGTGGCGCCGATCAGCCAGAAAATAATCTGCGCTTTTAAAAAATCTTTCTGGTCAGCGGCGGGACGGTCGCTGCCTTTCAACAGGTTCAGGATTTCGGTCATGCTTGCCTGTTTTTCACCGCTCGCCTGATCGGTTTGATATTTGCGCGAAGGCGGAATGGACAAGGCCTGACAACAATCTTCTTGCGGAATGCGCAGCAAAACCCCGTCTTCGCGCCATCTCCTGTCAAAACGTTCAATGACCAAGGCTTTGGTTTTGCCAAATGTTTTCATTTCCGCCTTGTTAACGGACAAGCCAAAAGCCCGCATGACAGACAAACCGTAAAATTCATTTTCGACGCTGTTATTCAGGTCAATGCCGTTAGGCAACGTGCCGATTTGCGTTTTGAAAATATGCGTCGTAGGCGTAGCGCCGGACGGGCGCAGCCATTTGCCGCCATGAAACAGCAGCGCCGTTTTTTCCTGCGCGCCGGCAACCGAAATTCTGAAATCATGTTCGCGGTCAATCCCGAGCGGCGCACGCGCAAGGTTGTTCAACATCCGCTCAATGTCGCCATCGGAAATTTCTTCCCCATGAATGCCGGACAGGGATGAAAAATCCACATCCGCGCCTTCAGGAAAAAATTGCAATGCGCCCACGCAATCGCGGCCTATTTTTGCCAAAAGACTATAGGCATCCGTTCCATCGGCGCTGATTTTTTCAGCAACCCG
>JAVEWI010000327.1:0-2579 GCA_034004625.1 Bdellovibrionales bacterium | reverse complement strand
AGGGGGCAGCGGGGTTTCAAACAAAAAACCAGATCGTCCATGATCGCCATGTTCAGGCACTCCCTTCAACGCATACCGCCCGCCTCCAATGGAAACGGGCGGCAGCTTAGATGGATAAAAATCCAGACGCGTTACGCGTTGCCCCACCAGTAAATGGCAACGAAAAGGAACAGCCATACCACGTCAACGAAATGCCAGTACCATGCGGCCGCTTCGAAACCAAAATGGCTTTTCGGGGTGAAATGGCCTTTTTTGGTGCGGAAATAGCAAACGCCCAAAAAGATCGTCCCCACCAATACGTGGAAACCGTGGAAACCGGTTGCCATGTAAAACGCCGATGAATAAATGCTTTCCTTGAACGGGAATGACGCATGCATATATTCATACGCTTGGAAACCCGTAAAGACCACGCCCAGAAAAACGCTGAGCGCGAGGGCTTTTGCCGCGTCCTCGTTCTTGTTTTCAAGAATGGCATGATGCGCCCAGGTTACCGTGCAGCCGGACAGCAGCAGGATAAGCGTCATCAGGAACGGCAGGTCGAATGCCGGAATAGGCTCCACAAATTTCGGGGGCCATTCAAAACCCAAAGCCTCGGTCGGCATCAAGGCACCCCAGAAAAACGCCCAGAAAAACGCGACAAAGAACATAACTTCGGAAGCAATGAACAAAGCCATGCCATAACGGAAACCGACTTTGGTTTCTTCGCTATGCGCTTTTTCCACCACGGCTTCTTTCACCACGTCACGCCACCAATACCACATGACCGCCAGAACCGCGGCCCAGCCAAGAACAACGCCTTTCAGGCCCACATTCCATCCGCCAAATTCGGCGTTATGCATGTAAAGCACCATGCCCAGCGCCAAAAGGCCTGCCGCAAAAGCGCCAGCCAGCGGCCAGACGCTCGGCTTCAAAAGGTGAAACGGATGCGGTTTGCCACCTTTAAGGTCGTAAACGGGTGTATCGGCCATAGTTTTTTTCCTTCCGGTCGTGTCTCGGGCCTGCGGCGGTGCCGCTGGGTTATTCCATACCGGCATGCCGCCGGCGGTGAGGTCTTAAGGTCAGCTGCCGCTGTCCTGTTTATTGTAGTATTTATCAATCGCCGTCTCCAGCTCTTGCGAACCATGACGGAAAAAACTGTAGGACAGAGTGATGGTATTCACATCGTCCATATCACGGTCTTTCAAAATGGCGGGATCCACAAAGAAAGTCACCGGCATATGCTGCGTCTGCCCCGGTGTCAATGTTTGTTCGCCAAAACAGAAACACTGCGTTTTATAAAAATACTTCGCGACTTTGAGCGGCGTGACGTTATAAACCGCCGTGCCGGTGACGGGCACATCTGCCTTGTTCTGCGCGACGAAGGCGATCAGACCGTCCTGCCCGACTTTGACTTTGACATTGCGGAGTTCCGGTTTGAAATCCCACGGCATGCCCCGCGCAACATCGGTGTGAAACCGTACGTTGATTTCGCGGTCGTAAATGCGGTCGCTGGTATTTTCTGCAATCATCTGGGTGGTGCCGCCCCAACCTGTGACCTGACAGATCAAACGGTACAAAGGCACGGAAGCAAAAGACAGCCCGATCATGCCGAAAACCACCCCAAGGGTGACCAGCAGGACTTTGGTGTTTTTTTGCTTGAGATCGGACATGGATAGCTTAGCCCCCTGTCCCGATTTTTATTTTAATCATGCTGACGACAAACAGCACCAACATAAAAACCACCAGCGACAGAAACACCGCGTAGTTTTTCTTTTTCTTTTTTTCGTGTAATTCGCTTCTGGGCATTTCGCGCTCCTTATCCTGCCATATCCGCCATCATCAGGGCGAAAAGGGCAAAAAGGTAAACAATGGAATAGCCAAACATGGCGCGCGCGGTTTTGTGATCCGTATCACGCGAAACGCGCAGCGCCGCGGCAATGAAAACACCGTGCAGCAACACAGCCCCCGCTGCATACCCCAAACCGCAAGCCCCCATCAAATAAGGCGCCGCCACAAAAGGCGTCAGCAGCAAGGTATAAAGCAGCATTTGCAAACGCGTATTCTTTTCCCCCGCCACAACCGGCAACATGGGAATGCCCGCGCGTTTATAATCGTCATTGCGGTAAAGAGCCAGAGCCCAGAAATGCGGCGGCGTCCACAGGAAGATAATCATGAACAGCGCAACAGACAAAAGCGATACATCGCCCGTTGCCGCGGCCCAGCCGATCATGGGCGGGAAAGCGCCTGCCGCGCCGCCAATCACGATGTTTTGCGGCGTGCGGCGTTTCAGCCAGATGGTATAGATAAAGACGTAGAAAAAAGACGCGAAGGCCAAAAGAAAAGCCGCCGTCCAGTTAAGGGCAACGCCCATCAATCCGATAGACAAAACGGTCAGGACAACGCCAAAGCTCAAAGCCTCGGCCGGTTCGATTTTGCCCATGGGCAAAGGACGCCCGCGGGTACGCAGCATCACCGCGTCGATATCACGTTCGTACCACATATTAATGGCACCCGCCGCACCCGCGCCGACCGCGATGCAAAACACAGCCACCAGCGCGAGAAACGGATGCAAGTCACCTTGCGCAAAGCCGATATGGCCG
>JAVEWI010000326.1:0-2605 GCA_034004625.1 Bdellovibrionales bacterium | reverse complement strand
CCACGTGCATAAAAACATCGAGGCTTTTTTCAGTCAGCAGCAGCGGATATTTTTCCAATCCAACAGGCATGAGCAAACAGGAAAAAAGCCCGACAGGAAAAGTAATAAACGAAGAAACCGGCACCGCCACCATATTGGCCGCCAGCCCGCCAATCATGGGCATGCGCCCGAAATGGTATAGCGCAAATGGCGCCGTGGCCAGACTGGCCGCCAGCGAAGTTGAAAAACACCCCAGCAGATAAAGCGCATAGCGTTTCGACCATCCGGCATCGCGGAAATGTTTTTTCCACCACTCTGCCGTTGTTTCATAAAAAGCAATCAAGGCCACAACCGCGGCGAATGACATTTGAAAACTGGGGCCCATCATGCTTTCGGGCGAAACGATAAACAGCAGCAGCGCGGCAAAAACCGCCAGCCGCAAGGTAAAGGGATTCCGGTCGATCATGATCGCCGTCATAATGACGCAGGTCATAATAACCGCCCGCTGCGCCGGTATGGGCGACCCGATCAGCAGCATATAAAAAATCGACACCGCCATGGCGACCGCGGCGGCTATTTTTTTAATAGGCCACCGCAGCGCGACATAGGGAATTGCCGCCAAAAATGCGCGCACAAAGAAAAACGGAAACCCTGCAATCAAAACAAAATGCGATCCGGAAATGGCAATCAAATGCGCAATACCGGACAGACGGGCAATTTCCCAATCTTTTTCCGATATGCCGCGGTCTTCGCCAATCATGAACGCCGTTATCATCGCGGCGCGGTCGCGGTTTTCTATGGCGGCGAAAATACGCTCCCTTATATGCCGGCGCAGCTTTTCAAAAAAGAATTCGCCATTGGCGCGTGGCGTGATGACGTTTAAATCGCCCAGCGCATATCCCGTACCGCCGAGCCCTTGAAAATACGCATGCCGCTGAAAATCAAAAGCCCCCGGCATCACAGGCGCGGATAGCGGCAATAACGCCGCCCTGATTTCCACCACTTCCCCCGCATTGGGAATGGCGGGGTCGTTGTTTTTAAGACGGATGCGCACACGCTGCGGCAAATCATCTTGCCAGATGCGCCCCTTGACCACGGTGAAGTCTTCAAGAACGATGCGGAAATTTTTGGTTTGCGGTTGTACCTCCACCACTTTGCCGCGCAGGGTTACGGTATATGAGCGTTTTTCCAGCACCGTGGTCGCCACATCCCACGTCCGCCATTGCCCCGCGGTAAAACCCGCCGCCATCATAAACAAAGCCAGCAGCGGGATAAAAAGCGCCTGATTCCGGTAAAACGCATGCAGGATGGGCAAAAACCCTACAGCCAGCAAAAGGCCAAGGTAAAGCGGCGGTTCGCCTTTTTGCGCAAAATAAAGGGCAATGCCAAAAGCCATGGGAATGGGCAGCCAGAAAATCCAGCGTTCCCGCTGGTTTTGCATCTCCTGCCAACATGCCGTCAAAAATCTTGCCATAGACGGGAACGATACGTTAAATTCAGCCGGAAATACAGGCATCTTCTATCGGAAAAATCATGTCCCAGATCATTACCCGTTTCGCACCCTCCCCGACCGGTTACCTGCACATCGGCGGTGGCCGCACGGCTTTGTTCAACTGGCTGTTTGCCAAACATATGGGCGGGCAATTCCTGCTGCGTATCGAAGACACCGACCGTGTCCGTTCGACCGAAGCCGCGGTGGAAGCCATTTTGGACGGCATGCGCTGGCTGGGGCTGGAATGGGATGGAGAGCCGATTTTTCAATTCTCCCGCATGACGCGCCACGCGGAAATTGCGCATCAACTGGTGGCGGAAGGCAAAGCCTATTACTGCTATTGCACGCCCGAAGAATTGGAAGCCATGCGCGAAGAGCAAATCGCCAAAGGCCTTTTCCCGCGTTATGACGGACGCTGGCGCGACCGCGACCCCAAAGATGCCCCCGCTGGCGTCAAACCCGCCGTGCGTATCAAAGCGCCAAACCGCGCGAACGACGAAATGCTGGTCGCCGATGCCGTGCAGGGCGATGTGCGCGTGCCCTATACGCAGCTGGACGATATGATTTTGCTGCGCGCGGACGGCACGCCCACCTATATGCTGTCCGTTGTTGTGGACGACCATGACATGGGCATTACCCATGTTATTCGCGGTGACGACCACCTGACCAATACGTTCCGCCAACGCATGATTTATGACGCGATGGGATGGAATGTGCCGACATTTGCGCATATCCCCATGATTTTGGGTGAAGACGGCGCGAAATTGTCCAAACGCCACGGCGCGGTCGGTCTGCACGAATACGCGAATAAAGGATACCTGCCCGAAGCCATGCGCAATTACCTGCTGCGTCTCGGCTGGGGTCATGGCGATACAGAAATTGTGGATACCGAAGAAGCCATCAAACTGTTCACGCTGGACGGTATTGGCAAATCGCCTTCACGTATGGATTTTGCCAAACTGGCCCATGTGAATGCGCATTATATGCGTCAGGCGGACGAAGACCGTTTGATGAACCTGACCATGCGTTATTTCACCGAAAATCTGGGTGCTGATCCGGATGCCGCGGGTGTGGCGCGTTTTAAATCCGGCCTGCATGCGCTGAAAGAACGCGCGAGCACGTTGATAGAGCTTG
>JAVEWI010000325.1:0-2608 GCA_034004625.1 Bdellovibrionales bacterium | reverse complement strand
CGACAAACGCGGGTGGATGGCTGTGCAAAACCATACCGAAGCCCGCAAAAAACCGCCCACCATCTGGATGGCGCAGCTGGAAGAAAAAGGCCCCATGGTGCCGGTGCGCATGGAAATTGCCAGCTCTTACGGCTCGGTCGTTGCGCATCTGACAGGTTTGCAGAAAAAATAACCTGCCACGGCATACCGCGGCATCGACCTTACTCCCACACAGCTGAAAAACACCGGAAAAACCCCTGTAAAAACAGGTTTTATGCCCGCTTCCTCTGTTGTAACCTGCTGCAACAAACTGTGAATTGAAGCGCGATTCCGCCTCTGGTCTATTCAGGGACACAAAATCCGCTGCGCCCGCAAAAACAGGCGCCGCGCATGGGAGTATTTTCTATGTCTAAAAAAATCGCCTGTATCATCCTTGCCGCCGGTAAAGGCACGCGCATGAAATCGGCGCTGCCCAAACCTTTGCTGCCCGTTGCGGGTTTGCCGATGGTGCAACATGTGATTGCCGCGGCCGAAGGATTATCGCCCGAACGCATCGTCGTGGTGATTGGCGATGATATGCAAGACATGGCAGAAGCCGTACGCCCGCATCAAACCGCCATACAATCCGCCGCCAACGGCACGGGCGGCGCGGCATTGGCCGCACGCGAAGCATTGGCCGGTTTTGACGGCGACGTTCTGGTTGTTTTTGGCGACAGCCCGTTGATTACCACCGCATCGCTGGAACGCATGGTGGACATCCGCCGCCAATTCCCCGCCGTGGGGCTGGTTTTTTCCGGCATGCGTCCCGCAGACCCCGCACGTTATGGCCGCATGGTCATGGACGATGACGGCACGCTGAAAAAAATTGTCGAATTCAAAGACGCCAGCGCCGCAGAAAAAGACATCAAACTGTGCAACGGCGGCATTGTCGCGGCAGACGGCGCGAAAATTTTCGATTGGCTGGCGCAAATCGGCAATGACAATGCGCAAGGCGAATATTACCTGACCGACCTGCCCCCCATCGCGCGCAAGGACAACCGCCAGACTTTGGTTGTTGAAATTGACGCCGCGGAATTGGCGGGCGCGAATACACGGGTGGAACTTGCCGCGCTTGAAATGTCGATGCAGCAACGCCTGCGCGAAAAACACATGCTGAACGGCGCGACATTGACCGACCCGCAGAGCGTTTTCTTTTGCGCCGATACAGAAATCGGCCAAGACGTCACCATTGGCCCCAATGTTGTTTTCGGCCCGCATGTCCGCGTGGGTGACAATGTGGACATTTTGCCTTTCTGCCATATCGAAGGCGCGGAAATTGCGGCGCATGCCACCATCGGCCCCTTTGCACGCCTGCGCCCCGGCTCGCGCATCGGCGAAAAAGCCAAGGTAGGCAATTTTGTCGAAACCAAAAACACACGCCTTGGCGCGGGTGCAAAAGCCAATCACCTGACCTATCTGGGCGATGCGGATATCGGTGACAAAGCCAATATTGGCGCGGGCGTTATTACCTGCAATTACGACGGTTTCCTGAAATATAAAACAACCGTGGGGGATGAATCCTTTATCGGATCCAATACCGCATTGGTCGCGCCGGTCACCATCGGCACCGGCGCCATTATTGGCGCGGGCAGCACCATCACGCAAAACGTGCCGGAAAACGCGCTGGGCATCACCCGCGCCCCGCAAATCAACAAAGACGGCTGGGCGCCCGAATTCCGCCAGAAAAAAATGAAAGAAAAGGCGAAAAAATCCTGATCCGGATTCCGCCGCCCCTTCACAAAACAATACGCAAAACAAAAGGACAAAAAACATGTGTGGTATCGTAGGCATCATCAGCAAAGATAAAGACGTCGCGCCGCTTTTGGTCGAGGGATTAAAACGTCTTGAATACCGCGGATACGACAGCGCGGGCGTCGCCACATTGCAAGGCGGCAAGCTGGAACGCCGCCGCGCCGAAGGCAAATTGATGAACCTTGCCGACAAGCTGGAAAAAGAACCCCTCGCCGGCAGCATCGGCATCGGCCATACACGCTGGGCCACGCATGGCGGCGCGGTTGAAAAAAACGCGCATCCGCATATCACCGACAGCGTTGCCGTGGTGCATAACGGCATTATCGAGAATTATCAGGAATTGAAAGAAGAACTGGAAAAATCCCAGTTCCGTTTTGAATCCGACACCGATACCGAAGTCATCGCACATCTGGTGACTTTTTATATCCGTCAGGGCATGACGCCGCAAAACGCGGTGGATGCTTCGTTGAAACGTTTGCGCGGCGCTTTCTCCCTCGCCATGATTTTTACGGGCGAAGAAGATCTGATGATCGGCGCGCGTTTTGGCACGCCTTTGGCGGTGGGCTTTGGCAAGGGTGAAATGTTCCTCGCCTCCGACTCTTACGCGCTTGCGCCTTTGACGGATAAAATCTGCTTCCTCGAAGACGGCGACCGCATCGAAGTCAGCCGCAGCGGCGCCACCATCCGCGACGGCAACGGCGACAAGGTAGAGCGTGAAATCCGCGTGACCGCGCAATCAGGCGCCCTGATGGGCAAAGGCAAATACCGCCATTTCATGCTCAAAGAAATCCACGAACAGCCCGCCGTGATTGGCGAAACGCTGAATACATTCATCAAC
>JAVEWI010000019.1:0-11866 GCA_034004625.1 Bdellovibrionales bacterium | reverse complement strand
GACATCCCGCCGGGCGGGGAAGTCATGGGGTCACCCGGTATTCCCATCCGTCAATTCATGCGCCAGACCGCTATCTGGTCGCGCATCAGTCTTAAAAAAGGAAATGAGGAAACATGACGACGACGACTTCTCCGGCAAAAACTTCGGCACCGCTGCTGGATACCCGCCGCATCATGGAAATGCTGCCGCACCGCTTTCCCATGCTGTTGATTGACCGCGTGTTGGAAATCGATCCGAACGAAAGCGCCGTGGCCCTGAAAAATGTCACGATCAACGAAGATTTCTTCAACGGGCATTTTCCCGGCGCGCCGGTTATGCCGGGCGTTCTGATTATCGAAGCCATGGCGCAAACTGCCGCGGCGCTGGTTGTGCATTCGGTGGGTAAAGAGCTGGAAGGCAAGCTGGTTTATTTCATGGCGATTGACGAAGCCAAATTCAGAAGACCGGTAACCCCCGGTGATCAGCTGTTTATCCACGTTAAACGCGTGCAAAACCGCCGCAACGTGTGGAAATTCAAAGGCGAGGCCCGCGTGGACGGCGAAATTTGCGCCGAAGCCATCGTGACCGCCATGATTATGGACGGCAAATAAGTTTTTTTGTCTTTTACGGTTGTTGGGCGGAGGCTGGATAAGGCTTTTCCGGCTGGGTTGTTACAGTTTGTCACATAGCGTGATTTGAGCCGTAAAATCCATTTTGCTATCAATAACTTATCTTAATCCCCCCGCGTTACGGAGAGCAGACATGGCAGAAGCCGTCATTCATAAAACCGCCATCATCGAAGAAGGCGCTGTCATAGGCGAAGATTGCAAAATCGGCGCCTATTGCGTTGTCGGCCCGCATGTCAAACTCGGCCGCGGGGTTGAATTGAAATCCCATGTTGTCGTTGACGGTTACACCACCATTGGTGATGAAACGATTGTATGGCCTTTTGCTTC
Source organism: Bdellovibrionales bacterium (assembly GCA_034004625.1). Classification (GTDB taxonomy): domain Bacteria; phylum Pseudomonadota; class Alphaproteobacteria; order Micavibrionales; family UBA2020; genus UBA2020. Next base: position 10,931 of record JAVEWI010000019.1, on the reverse strand, counting down.
TCTCGGCTCCGCACCGCAGGATTTGAAATTCAAAGGCGAAAAATCCGAATTGATTATCGGCGCGCGCTGCAAAATCCGCGAGCATGTCACCATGAACCCGGGCACCGAAGGCGACAAGATGAAAACCGTCGTCGGCGACAATTGCCTTTTCATGACGGCGTCGCATGTGGCGCATGATTGCGTTGTGGGCAATAACGTCATCCTTGCCAATAACGCGACATTGGCGGGCCATGTGGAAGTGGGCGATTTCGCCATCATCGGTGGCCTCGCCGCTATTCACCAATTTGTACGCATCGGCCCCTTTGCCATGATTGGCGGCATGTCCGGCGTTGAATACGACGTCATTCCTTACGGCCTTGTCAAAGGCGAACGCGCGCATCTGGCTGGCCTTAATTATGTCGGTCTTGAACGCCGCGGCTTCACCAAAGATCAGGTGCAGGTATTGATGAAGGCCTTTCGTCAATTGATTGACGGCAAAGGCACCCTTGCTGAACGCATCAACCATGTCGCAAATGATTACGACGGTGAACAGGCCGTGATGCGCATGATTGATTTTATCCGCGCGAAAGAAGGCCGCTCGGTTTTGCAACCCAAATCCGCCGTCAACGGTTGACCCATGTCGCGCCTTGGTATTATAGCGGGGAGCGGCGGTCTCCCCCGCAAGCTCATAGAAGCATGCAAGCGTGACGGGCGTGATTTTTTTGTACTCGGCTTTCGTGGGCAAACCGAAGACGGCCTGATGAACGGCGCGCCGCATGGCTGGACGAAACTCGGCGCGACCAATGCGGCTATAGAAATCCTGAAACAGAACAATGTCGATACGCTGGTCATGGCGGGGGCTATTCGCCGTCCATCCTTGCGTGAAATGCGGCCTGATTTGCGCACGATCAAGGTTTTTGCGCGTCTGGGCGCTGCTGCTTTTGGTGATGACGCGCTTTTGCGTGCCGTGGTGGACGAGCTGGAAAAAGAAGGCTTCCGCATTGTCGGTGCGCATGATGTTGAGCCGGGGCTGATAACGCCATCCGGCATTTTGGGGAGCGTGCAACCGGGCGATCAAAATTGTATCGACCGTGATTTTGGCATTCGCGTCACAAAAACGCTGGGCACGCTGGATGTAGGGCAGGCCGCCGTGGTGCAGCAGGGCATTGTGATTGGTATCGAAGCGATCGAAGGCACGGACAACCTGTTGGCACGTTGCCGCAAACACAGGCGTCAGGGCATTGGCGGCGTCTTGGTAAAATCCTGCAAACCGCAACAAGACCAACGTCTGGATCTGCCCACCATCGGCCTGCGCACCGTGCGCCGCGCGTATGAAGCGGGGCTTGCCGGTATCGCGGTCGAAGCCGGGGCGTCTATCCTGCTTGACCGTGACGAAGTGGTGCATGCCGCGGACAGTCTGGGGCTTTTTATCGAAGGATTTACGGCATGACGGATATTCTGGGCATGATTGAAACCGAAGCCGACAAAAACACCCTGCGCGAACCGCTGCGCGTTTTTGTGATTGCCGGTGAGGCTTCTGGCGATCTTCTCGGCGCCAATCTGATGCGCGCGATCAAGGCGCAAAAACCGGATGCCACCTTTACCGGTATTGGCGGCAAGAATATGCAGGCAGAGGGGCTGGAGAGCCTTTTCCCGATGGAAGAGCTTTCCGTCATGGGCTTGGCCGAAGTTCTGCCGCGTTTGTTTAAAATCATGTCGCGCATCCGCCTTGCCCGTAAAACAATTTTGAAAACAAAACCGCATGTCGTCGTTACCATCGACAGCCCCGATTTTTGTTTTCGCGTGGTGAAGCAGGTCAAGGCCCGTACAAAATCCATTCCCTGCGTGCATTACGTTGCACCCAGCGTTTGGGCATGGCGTCCGAAGCGTGCGGAAAAAGTGTCGAAGTTTCTGGACCATATCCTTACGCTTTTGCCGTTTGAACCGCCGTATTTCACGCGCCATGGACTGCCCGCGACTTTTGTCGGGCATCCTATTGTCGAAAAACTGGATAACCGCGGCGATGGTACGCGCTTCCGCGAAAAATACGGGCTAAAGGCAAATCAACCTGTGTTCTGCATGCTGCCCGGCAGCCGGATGAGCGAGTTGAGCCGGCTTTTGGATAAATTCAGCGAAACGGCGGATATTGTTTTGCGCAGCCGGCATCAGGCGGTGATTGTCATTCCGACCTTGCCGCATTTGAAGCCGCATATTGAAAAATTTTTCGTGGGCAAGGGAATCAATCCCGTTGTTGTCACGGATGATACAGACAAATACGACAGTTTTGCCGCTGGCACGGCGGCGCTGGCTGCATCCGGTACGGTGACGCTTGAACTGGCCATGGCGGATACGCCGCATATTATTGCCTATAAACTCAACCCCATATCCGCATGGGCGGCAAAGCATTTGATCAAGACGCCTTACGTGAACCTGATCAATATTCTGCTGCGCCGTCCGGTTGTGCCGGAATTACTGCTGGAAGATTGCGAACCGCAACCGATGTCCCGTGCGCTGCTCCGCCTGCTGGATGACCGCGAAGCACGCAGCCAGCAGTTGATGGATTTCCGCGAAGCTTTGATCAAAATCGGCTTGGGCGATCCCCAAACACCGGGCGAAAAAGCAGCCGCAACGGTTATTGGCGTGATCGAACGGCATGCACGCCTGACAGCAGGAGCATAAAAACCATGATGAAGCGTATCGTTGCCGGATTGTTTGTTTTACTTCTGGTTCTGGTCGCGCTGGTTTTGGTGGTGCCCAATTTTATTGACTGGAATAAACACAAAGATACATTGGCGGTGCATGCTTCGGCTTATATGCAGCGCGATGTTGTGGTGGGCGGCGATATTTCCTTCCGTCTTCTGCCCAATCCGCAATTGTCCGTGTCGGATGTTTCCGTGGCGTCGATTGAGGGCGCGCGGCAACCGCATTTATTAAAATTAAAACAGCTGGACGCCAAAATCCGTTTCAAGCCTCTGCTGGAAGGTCGCATCGAAATTGAAAAAGTGCATCTGGTCGGGCCGGAACTGACGCTTGAAATTCTGGACGATAAACGGGCCAGCTGGCATGGCTTGATGCAGGGCGATGCCGCGCGCAAGCCGTTTGTTTTTGGCCAGGGCGGCAGTGCGGTCAAGCTGGAAGATTTCACGTTGCAAGATGGCCGTATCCGTTATATCCACCCTGCGGCGCAAGTGGACGGCACGATTGATAATTTGAACCTTGCCGTATCCGCACCCAGTTTGCAGGGGCCATATAAAATTGTCGGCGCCATGATGTATCAATCGGTGCCTGTAAATGTTGAAATCAGCACGGGGCAGGCAAACAAGCCGGAGGGGATGCGAGTCACCGCTCTGTTCCAGCCCACTGAAAAACTGCCACAAGTGAAGTTCGCAGGGCATCTTGCCAACGCACCTGCGGGCATGATGCTGGATGGCGATTTGACACTCGAACAGGGACCGCCTGCCGCTTTGCTGACGCAGGAGATTTTTTCCGCGCCCGCATTTATGCATGAAAATATGCAGATGAATGCCGTTTTGTCTTTGCGGCCAGGCAGCGTTTCGCTCAAGGATATTCAGGCAGAGGTTGGAAAACAGGGACGCATCAGCGGTGAAGTATCCTATACCCGTGCAGACATGCCCACGGTGGATGCGCGCCTGCATCTGAAATCGGTGCCGCTGGGGCTGCATAAAAATGCGGATATGCCCAAGGTTTCCCTTAGTGCGCAAATTGCGCTCACGGGTGAAGACGTGACATGGCGCGGCATGCGCCTGCGCAAACTGGATATGGCTGCGGCCAGTCAATCCGGCAGCAATGTTTCTGCGGATTGGGATATTAAAAAACTGCATGTGGAAATGGCAGATAAGACAGCCATAAAACTGGCCGGAAAAATATCGCCGCAGACGGGGACATATAATTTCCTGCTGGCGGCGGTGGATACGCCGGATCTGGCTTCGTTTGGAAAAAATATTGCGATGGTAGCACCGGAAGCCGCACGGAAAATATTGCCGCATCTGCCTGCGGCTGCCGCAAAAATTCTGGGCAATCTGGATATACGTCAGGACCGCGCCAGTTTTTATAACTTTACCGCTGATCTGGGGCTGGGCGGTAAACTGGGCGGCGTCGTCAATATGGCTGCGGATACGGTGGAATTGCGCGTCAATCTCTCCGGCGTTGATCCGGCATATGTGGCGCAGGGAGATGCTTTGCTCAAAAGCCTTTTCACTTCCGGCGTGGATATGGACATCGCCATTGGCGCACAAAAAATCGGCGATATAGATTTGCGCCAAACGGTATTGAAAGCCTCAACCAAGGCAGACGGTGTAACCGTCGAAAAATTCGCAGGTATGCTCGGCGATGCGGGGGCGTTTGATATTGCCGGTACATTCGCATCCTGGCCGCCGCAAGATGCGGCGCAGGCGCAGATCAATTTTGAAATCAAGGCGCCGCGTGCGGATGCCGTTGCTACGGCCGCGGGATTTGTCTGGCCGTATTTTATGCAGCGCCCTGTGCCGGTTGATATGCGCGGACAATGGAATAAAAACGGCAGCTATCACATGGCGGGCAATGTGCAGGGCGGCATGCTGGATATGCAGCGCTCTGCCGCCGATGCACCAGTGAAATTCAGTCTGTCGCAGGCGGATGGCCAAGGCATGATGGCATTGCTGGGCATGGATATTGACCGTTTGGTCAGCCCCGCAGGCGCCGTGCAAATGACGGGCGAGATTTCAGGCGATGCTGATAATTATAAAATCGACAGCCTGCGGCTTGCCGGAAAAGAAGGTGTAGTCACGGGGCAGGCCGAGAAAAAAAATGACAGCATCCGCGCTGACCTGCGCAGCGATACGGCACAATTTGACCGCTGGCTGGCATCCGACATGCGGCAAGCCGTGCCGCTACATTTGAAATTGCGGGCGGACACTGCGCAGGCGCGTGGACTGGCGCTGCAAAAAATGCAGGTTGATATGACCATCAGAACAGACGCGGTTGATATACGCACGTTCGAAGCGGGGCTGTGGGATGGTACCATGCATGCAACGGGAAAATTGCGCCGTGGCAATGATAAAACATGGACGGTGGATTCCGAAGGAAACATCACGGCGCTGCGCCCCATGAAAATGCCGCACGGGATTGTGGGAATTACGGCGGACGAGGGGGATGTGACCTTTACCCTTTCCGCACGGGCGCAGGACAATACGCCGTTTAAAGACGTATCGGGCGATTTTTCGATCAATCTGCCGCAGGTAACGCTGGCGGGGTTTGACCCTGCGGCGTTGGCGGTTTATCTGACGGGGCTAAAGGGCGCAGTGACGGATGCTGCTACCTCCGCGCATAAGACGCTGCGCAGTGGCTCTGCCACTTACCGTGATATATCTGCGGATTTCGTACGCCAAGGCGGAATAATCCAGATTAAAAACCTGACCATGCAAAACGCCAGCAGTACGGTTAAAACCGAAGGCCGCATGGACGCCTACGCGGGGAAATACGACATCAAGGCTTTGCTCACGTTAAAAGCTGCGGATGGGCTGGAGCCTTTGGCTGTTACCCGCGCGGGCGATGCCGGAAGCGCACCGGATTACCGTTTGCAGGCCAAGCAAATTACCGATTATACCGCGAGCCGTGCCCCGCCGCCGGAGCCTGAATCTGTGCCCGCCGTAGAGCCGGTTGTTATCGACAATCCCTTATTACCCGATCATGCTGCGGAAATGTTGCCGCCGGGATATTTGAATGTGCCTGCCCCCTCCGATGAAAAAGGTGAAGACCTGCTGGGCGATGTCGTGCCGGTGGAGGCTGAATCATTGCCAGCCCCCAAAGCCGCTGCGCCTGGCAGCCAAACTCCGGAAAACACCCCCGCCAGCGGGCAAGGCACGGGCAATACTGCGCCTCCGTCCGGAACGGACTGGGACAAACGTGCGGATGATATGATGAAGGAAAACCCGGAGGTCGAAGAGACTATTCGCGGCATCCTCGACCGGCTGGAAGACTAGGCAGCGTCAAAACAAAACCAAAATAACCGCCAGAGAAATCAGATAGAGAAATCAGGCGGTTTTTTGTTTGTAATGTTCCAGAATGAAAACGCGCAGGGCGCTCGACAGGTTGTCTGGGTGGTCGGAATCGATCCCCGCGATCAGCCCGTTGATGGACAGGCCTTTTTCTTCGGCAATTTCTTTCAGGCTGTCCCAGAATGCCTGCTCCAGCGTTATGCTGGTGCGGTGGCCGGCGACAGTGATGGAATGTTTTTGTGACAAACGATGAGGCATCGAAAGTTCCTTTCTCGGTATTTCAGTCATCGGGATGATGCACGTCCCGGGACACTCTAACGGTGCAATTGTACCGCATTTTGTATTAAAGGTGTAGGGGCTGTTTTGTGGCAAGTCAGAAGTTCTTGTTCAAAACAGTGTCCCCATAAAAAACGCCGCCTTTTCAGGGCGGCGTTTTTTTTGCGTAATGTCGAAAATGATTATCAGTCGCGCGGGCCAATCATGGTTTCCGGCTTCACGGCTTTGTCGAATTCTTCGGCTGAAAGCAGGCCGAGCTCAATCGCCGCGTCTTTCAATGTGCCGCCGGTTTTGTGGGCATGCTTGGCGATTTTCGCGGCATTGTCATAGCCGATAACGGGGTTGAGCGAGGTGACCAGCATCAGGCTTTCGTTCAGCAGTTTGGTGATGCGTTCGCGGTTGGGTTCGATACCGACCACGCAATTGTCGGTAAAGCTGCGTGCCGCATCGGCCAGCAGGCGGATGGATTGCAACAGGTTGTAAATCATCACGGGTTTGAACACGTTCAATTCAAAATGCCCGTTGGAACCCGCAACCGAAACCGTGGTGTGGTTACCCATGATTTGCGCGCAGACCATGGTCAGCGCTTCGGATTGCGTCGGGTTGACTTTACCCGGCATGATGGACGAACCGGGTTCGTTTTCCGGCAAGCTCAGCTCGCCAATGCCGCAGCGGGGGCCGGAGCCGAGCATGCGCACGTCATTCGCAATTTTCATCAGCGAGCAGGCAATGGTATTCATCGCGCCCGAAGATTCCACAACCGCATCATGCGCCGCCATGGCTTCGAATTTGTTTTCTGCCGTGGTGAAGGGGATGTCGGTGATTTCCGATACTTTTTGCGCGAACAATTCGGCAAAGCCTTTTTTGCAGTTAAGGCCGGTGCCGACCGCCGTGCCGCCCTGCGCCAATTGCGACAGACGGGGCAGGCCGGCCTTCACGCGTTCGATGCCGTATTTCACCTGCATGGCATAGCCGGAAAATTCCTGTCCCAGTGTAACGGGCGTGGCGTCTTGCAAATGCGTGCGCCCGATTTTGATGATGTCTTTGAATTCCTGCGCCTTGGCGTGCAGGGCTGCGTGCAGGTGTTCAAGCGCGGGAACCAGTTCGTGGTGAATTTGCTCGACCGCGGCAATATGCATGACGGTGGGGAATGTGTCGTTCGACGATTGGCCGTAATTCACATGGTCGTTCGGGTGTACGGGTTTTTTGGAGCCGATTTCACCGCCCAGAATTTCAATCGCGCGGTTGGAAACCACTTCGTTGATGTTCATGTTGGTTTGCGTGCCCGAACCGGTTTGCCAGACAACGAGGGGGAAATGGTCGTTCAGCGTGCCCTCCATGACTTCTTCGGCCGCCTGTACGATGGCGCCGCCGATTTTCTTGTCAAGCGCGCCCAATTCCATATTCGCCAAAGCGGCTGCTTTTTTCTGAACGCCCAGCGCGCGGACCAGCGGCAAAGGCATACGTTCGGTGCCGATTTTGAAGTTTTCAAAAGAACGCTGCGTTTGCGCGCCCCAATATTTGTCTGCGGGAACTTCGACTTCGCCCATAGAGTCGGTTTCGACGCGGATTTCTGTGTTTTCTTCGGCGGTGGCCGCTTGGCTGGGTGACATACTTTTTACCCTCTGAAATTGGTGAAAAACTGCCGCTCAATCTAGCAAAATGCCTTCACAAATCAATGGTCTTGCCGCTATATTATGTATCTCAAATTTTAAATAAAAACGGCACAGGCCAGAGGACATAATACAGATGCTTGAAAAAACCTTTGAAAGCAAGGACGTCGAAAAGAAACACTACGAAAGCTGGGAAAAATCCGGCGTTTTCGCGGCCGATGTGAACAGCAACAAGCAACCGTATTGCATCCCCATGCCTCCGCCGAACGTGACGGGCAGCCTGCATATGGGCCATGCGCTGACCATGACGTTGCAAGACATCCTGACGCGGTTCGAACGCATGCAGGGTAAAGACGTTTTGTGGCAACCGGGGACCGACCACGCGGGTATTGCGACCCAGATGGTGGTCGAACGACTGCTGAACAAAGAAGGCAAAACCCGCCACGACCTTGGCCGTGAAAATTTCCTGAAACGCGTATGGGAATGGAAAGAAGAATCCGGATCCACCATCACAAACCAGCTGCGCCGTCTGGGCGCCACGCCGGATTGGAACCGCGAACGATTTACAATGGACGAGGGGCTGAACAAAGCCGTGAACAAAGTCTTTGTGCAACTGTACAAAGAAAACCTGATTTACAAGGACAAGCGCCTTGTGAACTGGGACCCCAAAATGCATACCGCGCTTTCCGATCTGGAAGTCGAACAGGTCGAAATCAAAGGCAACATGCATTATTTCCGCTATCCGGTCGAAGGTCAGGTGGAGCGTTTCATCACCATCGCCACCACGCGTCCGGAAACCATGCTGGGCGATACGGCCATTGCCGTGCATCCGGATGACGAACGGTATCAAGATCTGGTCGGTAAATTCGCCGCCCTGCCGCTGACGGATCGTTTGATCCCGATCATTGCCGACGAATACGCGGACCCGACCAAGGGAACGGGTGCGGTTAAAATTACGCCCGCACATGACTTCAATGACTTTGAAGTCGGCAAGCGTCATAACCTGCCCATGATTTCCATTTTCGACCGCGATGCCAAGGTTAACGAAAACGCGCCGGAAGCCTTCCGCGGGCTGGACCGTTTTGACGCCCGTAAAAAAATTCTGGCGGAGCTGGAAGCGCTTGATCTGATCGAAAAGATCGAGCCGACCGTGCATGCCGTGCCGCATGACGAAAAATCAAAATCGGTTATTCTGGAGCCTTTCCTGACCGAACAATGGTATTGCGATGCCGCGACATTGGCGCAGCCCGCGATCAAGGCTGTGGAAGATGGCCGCACGGAATTTGTCCCCAAAAGCTGGGAAAATACCTATTTCCAATGGATGCGCAATATCCAGCCGTGGTGTATTTCGCGCCAGCTGTGGTGGGGGCATCAAATCCCCGCATGGTACGATGAAGACGGCAAAGTCTACGTCGCCGAAACCGAAGCCGAAGCGCAGGCCGAAGCCGGCGCCGGCGTTAAATTGACGCGCGATGATGACGTGCTGGATACGTGGTTTTCCTCCGCGCTCTGGCCTTTCTCTACACTCGGATGGCCGGAAAACAACGAGGCGGTGAAGCGTTATTACCCCGCCGAAACCTTGATTACCGGTTTTGATATTATCTTCTTCTGGGTTGCCCGCATGATGATGATGGGCATGCACTTCATGGGCGATGTACCGTTCAAGAAGGTTTATATTCACGCGCTTGTCCGCGATGAAAAAGGCCAGAAAATGTCCAAGACCAAGGGCAACGTGATTGACCCGCTGGACATCATCGACGAATACGGTGCCGATGCGCTGCGTTTCACCCTGACCGCACTGGCGGCGCAGGGGCGCGATGTGAAACTGGGCGCTGCACGTGTCGAAGGCTACCGTAACTTTGCGACCAAGCTTTGGAATGCTTCGCGTTTCTGCGAAATGAATGGTTGTGCATTGAAACTCGATTTCAATCCAAAAACGCCGAAACATACGCTTAACCGCTGGATTTTGTCCGAACTTGCGGTGGTAAGCGAAAGCGCGGCCAATAGCCTCAAGGCTTACCGGTATAACGATGCCGCCATGACGCTGTATCATTTTGCATGGGGCACGTTCTGCGATTGGTATATCGAATTCACCAAACCGCTGCTCAACGGTAATGACGAAGCCGTCAAACAGGAAACCCGCGATACAACGGGGTGGGTGCTGGACCAGCTGTTGACGCTGCTCAACCCCATCATGCCTTATATCACCGAAGAGCTGCACGCGCATCTGGTGGGCAAGGGTGAATTGCCGAAAGAGGATTGGCTGCAATCCCGCATGTGGCCCACGTTTGACGCGGCGATTATCGACAAGGCTGCGCAGGCGGAAGTGAACTGGGTTGTGCGTTTGATCACCGAAATCAGATCGGTGCGTGCGGACATGAACGTTCCGGCAGCCGCGAAGATTGATATGCTGCTGAAAGGCGCCAATGCCGACAGCAAAGAACGCCTGCAAAGATACAGCGATATCATCACCCGTCTGGCGCGTCTGGCGAAAGCCGAAGCCAGCGAAGCAGAAGCGCCCAAGGGATCGCTGCAAATGGTGATCGACGAGGCAACGATTATCCTGCCCATCGCCGATGTGGTTGACCTGAGCCAGGAACGCGCGCGTTTGCAAAAAGCGATCGAGAAGGAACAGCAGCAGGTCGAAAAGATCAATAAAATGCTGAACAACCAAGGCTTCCTTGCCAAAGCACCGGAAGAAGTGGTGGACGAGCAGAAAGAGCTGAAATCCGCCGCTGAAAACACCATCGCCAAGTTGATGCAGGCCTTGAAACAGATCGAGGCTGCGTAATGAAGCCGGGTATTTTTCGCAGGTTGATAAATCTCTGGCCGCCGTTTTTGGGGGCGGGGATCAAAGTGCGGGAAATATCCGGCGATTACACGGATTTCAAGGTTGATATGAACCTGACCTTGTTCAACCGCAATTATGTCGGCACGCAATTTGGCGGGTCGATTTATGCGATGACGGATCCGTTTTATATGCTGATCCTGATGAAAAATCTGGGCAAGGATTACATCGTCTGGGATAAATCCGCCGAAGTGCGTTTCAAATTGCCGGGCAAAGGCA
>JAVEWI010000324.1:0-2619 GCA_034004625.1 Bdellovibrionales bacterium | reverse complement strand
CTTCTGTATTGCGTTTTTCATCCATGACAGCGTAATGAAGATTACGCATTGTGATGTATTCTGCCCGTTCTTCAATTTCTTCCGGTAAGATACCGCCGCTGTCATTTACGGCGCGTTGAAAATAAGCCAGCGCCTGTCTGTCATTTTGCTCCACGCCCTCTTTTCCCTGCGCATAAAAAATGCCGAGAACGGCGCTGGCTTTGGCATATTTTTGCGCCGAAGATCTTTGAAACCAATACATCATAGCTTTCGTATTTTTTTTCCTGAACGTACCTGTATCATACAGTCCGCCCATAATGAACTGTGCCGCCGGATCCCCCAGAGATGCCAGACGTTCACAATTCCATGCCTGATCTGCTGAATGCACAATGTTATCCGGCGTCAGGCACTTTGTTTTCAAACCATTCATTTCCCCCTGTGAGAACCGGCTTTCCCTCTTCATAGCCTCGTGAAAATACTCAATACCGCGGTTAAACCCGCCGGGCAGTTTTTCTTTGGGCACATTGCTCTTGTAGGTATGATAAACGTATAGATAGTAAAGCCCTTCTGGATCTTTGCGCTCTGCCGCCTGGCTGCAATATTCAAAAGAACGCAGATGATCTACGGCAATGCCGTCTTCTTCGCTGCCGTACAGATATATCCGGCACAGTCCGATTAACGCCTCACTGGGCACATAATCCCGTTTTGCAAGCGCTTCGTATATTTCCAATGCCTTGAAGAGGTTTTTTTGATCCGGCTTTAAAGAGCCATACTGATATATAAATGCCAGACTTATTTGCGCCTGCAAATGTCCTTTTGCCGCGGCATCGCGGTAAAGGTCAAAAGCTTCATCCGGTTCGGATTGCAGCGCAAGCAGATATTGCTTGTCCGGATTCCCCAGTGCTGCCTGTATCATCAACAAAGCCTTGCTGCGGTAAATTTTATCAAGCGCGTCGCTTTTGTCCTGACCCAGCGCATAATGCACACCAAAAATACAGGCGCACAAAAAACATAAAACGAAAATCTTTTCGAATGTTTTCTTGTAACGATCCTGCATTTCAAGCCTGCGTTTGCATCAAGCTTTTTTGGCGGTGTCTTGCGCCAATACTTTTGCGCGTCCGGCGACCTGGCCTTCGTAGTCGATCAATGACTGGAAACTTTCGCGTGTTTGCAGCTGGCCGCTATTGGCAAGGTCGCGCTGCGACCCTGTTTTGCGGATATCCGCATACATTTTCGCTGCGGTTTCGCGCTGGCCGCGGTAAACGGAGAGCGGGTTCAGCACGATGTCGATATTGCCGCCGCTTTCCTGCGCCAGCTCCGCCGGTGTTTTCAGGGCGACTTTGCCAAATTCCGTCATATTCGCCAGCACAGGCTTGCCGCCCGCCGCGCGTTTGACATCGGCATAGGTTGCGCTGTCCGGAAAAGCTTCGGCAAAAATAATATCCGCACCCGCACCGGCATAGGCCGCGATACGCTGCAATGTTTTTTCCATGCCTTCGACCGCCAGCGCGTCTGTGCGCGCCATCAGGACAAAGGCAGGGTCTTTTTTCGCCGCCACGGCACGCGCCACGCGGTCGGTTGCGGCCTGTTGCGGCACCACATGTTTGCCCGGCAAATGTCCGCAGGCTTTCAAATCTTCCTGATCTTCCAGATGCACGGCGGCAACGCCAAGTTTTTCAAGCGTACGGATAGTTTCCGCCACGTCGTCAAAACCGGTATCGATATCAACCAGCAAAGGCAAAGACGTGCCGCTGTCCATGATACGCTCAACACTGTCCGCCACATGACGCAATTCCAACCGGCCAATATCGGCCCAGCCGCGTGCGGCGGCCATCTGGCTGCCGGACAGGTAAATGGCCTGAAACCCCGCACGTTCAGCTTCGAGCGCGTCGCTGCCGTCGGCAACGCCGATAACATGCAGCGGCGCGCCGGTATCAAGCGCCGCCTGCATGGCATCACGGAATTTTTGTCCTGCGGATTTTTGTGTCATTACGCGCATTTCTCCGCTTTGCAGGTTTTGGTACCCGTGCAGCGCAGAGCGTTATAAACACCGGTGGTTTTAACTTCTTCCAACTGCGCGATATCCAGATCAGGCGTCAGGTTGCCCAGATCGGCTGCGTTTTGCACCTCCAGCTTGTCCACAAAAGACAGGAAAGCATCACGCGCTTTATCGCTCAGCAGATGTTTGGTCAGGCTTTCAAGTTTTTTGATATATTGCGGACGTTTCCACGGCGTGCTGCCCAGCGGGTGCGCATTGGCGCAGGCTTTTTCGTCTTCCACTTTTGTGCCGTCTTTCAGCGTGACAATCATCTTGCCGCCAAAAGATTGTTCTTTCGGATCGGTGCTGTGATAACGGCGTTCCCATTCCGCAACCTGCACTGTCTGGATTTTCAGCATGGCGGCGCGCAGTTCTTCTTTTTCTTCCGCCTTGATGTCATAGACGTCTTCGTCCCAACGGGAAAGCTGGATAGAACGCGCAATTGCAAACATGATGGAATGGTCGAGCGTGCCGCGCGGGCTGTCGGGATCGACTTTTTGCGGGTCATGCGCGCCGGTGCCAATCACGTGGTCTGTATGGTGGCTGGTTTCCAAAACGATGCCGTCAATCTGCGCCCAATCCACGGTTTTGCCGTCTGCTTT
>JAVEWI010000323.1:0-2620 GCA_034004625.1 Bdellovibrionales bacterium | reverse complement strand
TATCCTTGCACGAAAGTGTTAATATCTTCTTGATATTCTATGCAAAGGAGCCTTGGTTTTTAGCATAGCTGCCTTGGTTTGATACGGCAACAGGCTCCTGCGTAAATACATTATCTTTTCCGATTTTAATCTATGGAATACCTAGATTTTTTTTGGCTCCAAGGCTAAGGTGGTGCAACCCTTGCCCCTGTTCCTTTTTATGGCGGAAACCCTATGCTGCTGCTTCAGTCATCTAAAAGCTTTGCTTTTGTTGTTATCTCTCTGTTTTTTATTTCTTTTTCATCGGCTTCGCAGGCGCAGGAACGGCTTATCAAGGGCGCACCCGCACAATTGACGCCGCTGCCGACGCCGGGTGCGGTGCAGCGTGAAGATGCCAATCTGATTGTCGATGATATTATGGTTGACCGTACGGCGGCGAATGCCGTGGTGGCGCGGGAACAGGCTTTGAACGATGTGCGCCGCGAAGCTTTCCGTAAGCTGGCAGAGCGCCATATGACGCCGGGGGCCTATGCCAATTTCCGTATGCCGGATGACCGGACGATTGCGGGGCTGGTGCAGGATTTTGAAATCAAGGGCGAGCAGCTGTCCACCACCCGTTACGTAGGCAAGTTTTCGGTACGGTTTCGCGACGGGGTTCGTAGTTACATAAATATTCCCGCCGCGCCGCGCGATGTGGTGACCCAACCAGTAACCCAGCCATGGCGCCAGCTGCCCGGCGATGCGGGCACGGTTCAGGCTGGTACCGATACAGTGATTATCGGCGGCGATGAAGACGGCATGACCGGTGGGGTATCCACGGCGCAAAGAACGGCGGGCGGTATGGGCGGTATGGTGGCGCAGGCAACGTCCCGCCAGATCGTGGGACGCGTGGCGGCGCCTTCGCTGTTGCTTCCTTATTACGAAAATATGTCGGGCAAGACGATTCTGTGGGAAGACCCGAACCCGTGGCGCGATGCATGGCAACGCATGCCGGGCGGGGCTGGCGTGAATAATCAGGCGCTGAACAATCTTGTCGTGCCGCTTGGGGATATTTCGGATATTTCCGCCGGGCCGTCCGATGCCGTCTGGTCGGGCGATTACCGCACGCTGGAAAAACTGCAAAAAAACTATGGCGTATCGCAGGTCGTTTTGGCTGTTGCCAATAAATCCGGCGCCCATATGACGATTGACCTTTATTTTTACCAAAAAGGCCAATTGCAACGCCGCAGCGCCCTGACGCCTTATGCAGGCGACAGGCCAGAGGCGGAGGCATGGCATCAGGCTATGTCCGATGTATTGGATTATTTCCAGCGTCCCGCACCGGCAGAGGGCGCCGCGGCTGCGCAAATCAGCCGCAGTCTTTTGGGGCAGCAGCAGGATACGCCTGCACAGGCGCAGCAGGCGCGCCCGTCTTTGGTGACTTTGCCTTATGACGCCTCCATCGATACTGCGGGTGTTCCTGCGGCACAGAGGGGCTCTGCCCAGGCGGTATCCGGTGCTTATGGTTCTTTGGCCGCGCAGGGCAGTCAGGCGGCGCAGGCGGGTGATCAGGAAATTGAAGCCATGCTCAGCTTTAACGATTTTAACGCATGGATGAATGTGCAGCGCCGTTTCTCCGCCATGTCGCCGCCGGTGC
The DNA here is from genome assembly GCA_034004625.1 of Bdellovibrionales bacterium. Classification (GTDB taxonomy): domain Bacteria; phylum Pseudomonadota; class Alphaproteobacteria; order Micavibrionales; family UBA2020; genus UBA2020. The sequence goes on along the minus strand of JAVEWI010000323.1, from coordinate 1,005 downwards.
GCATCGATATCCGTTCGCTGTCGCGTAATACCGCGCGTTTTGTCATGCGCTATCAGGGCAGTGTGCCGGTTTTGCAAAACGCCCTTGCGGCGCAGGGGATTGTGATGACGCCTTCGCGCGAGGTAACGACAGATTACGGATCTCCTGTTTACGACCTGCGTTTCCATCCCTGATATCTTTATGATGCCTTGAAAAACGTCAGGGTCTGATTTTATCCCTCTATATTTTGAAACCGCCCACGGGAGATTTCTGCCATGACCGCAGATGTGAAGCATAGCCAGGAACATCAGGCGCAGATTGCGACCTTGCAAAAACATGTATGGTTCTGGGCGGGGGCCTTGGTGGTTTTTGGGTTCCTGATCTGGGTGCTGAAAGGCGTCTTGCTGCCTTTTATCATCGGTATGGCTGTGGCCTATTTCCTCGACCCGCTGACGCGCAAGCTTGAACGTGTCTGGAACATGGGCCGCACGGTCGCCACGTCGATTGTGCTGTTGTCTTTTGTGGCTGTGTTTATTTTAGCCGCTGTCCTGACTTTTCCGGTTTTGCAGGGGCAGTTCATCGCCTTTGTCGAAGCCATGCCGGCCTATATCGAAAAGCTGCGTACATTGAGCGCGCCGTGGATTGAAAAACTGCAAACGCAGGTCTTGGCAACCCCGCCCGAAAAAATCCAGCAGCAGGCAGGCGGCTTTGCCGGTACGGCTTTTGCCTGGGCCACGGGCGCGCTGGAAAAATATGGGACGGCGGCGTTGCGCTGTTTGATATTTTGTCGATTCTGCTGATTGCGCCGGTGGTGTCTTTTTACATGCTGCGCGATTGGCCTATGATGGTCGCCAAGGTGGACAGCTGGCTGCCGCGCCGCCATGCGAAAACCATCCGTGGTCTGGTTGTGCAGATGGATGCCGCATTGTCCGGCTTTGTACGCGGGCAGGCAATGGTTTGCGTTGTACTGGGCTTGATTTATGCCGTGGCTTTGTCGGCGGCGGGTTTGAATTTCGGTTTCTTCAT
>JAVEWI010000322.1:0-2636 GCA_034004625.1 Bdellovibrionales bacterium | reverse complement strand
CCAATACATTGCGCACGGCGCCACTGTCGCCCGCACGCACGCGGTCGAAAAATGCCACTTCGGGCATCGCCGCCATGTTCAGGGCGGGGGCCGGAGAAGGAGATCTGCGGGGTGGGTTGGGTCTACGGTAAGGCATGATATATTATGACTACGCCCTGCCGCCCGTTCTGTCAAGAAACCGAGTCGCCCCGCATTGCCGCACTTTTGATCGAAATAATATTTCAATGCTAATGGCAAAGATTATAATTCATTGCGGCATGGGGTATCATAGTGCCTATTTATCCTTTAAAAACAACAAGCTCTTGACATTGACGCGCTGCACAATATATATTCGTTTGATGTCAAAGCCGCTTTAAAGAACTTAAACCACTCTTCAATCCTGACTTCGCAATTATCACAACAACCAAAAATAAAAGGTGTCTCATGCGCGGATTATTCCAGCATAAGGCGCAACGTGATTCATTGCGCCCTGAACTAAAACAAGAATTCAAAAAATCCAACGACAATAATGCCGGTGGTGCCTCCCGTGAAAAACGCTTTGACCTGCAAAAGTTGATGTCCGTTTTTGTACTGGCCGCCTTGGCGAACGAAGCTTCGCATTTCCATCAAACCCACAACCCGCATGGCAACCGCCGCGAGCGTATTGAAGAAATCCGCATGCGCCTGTCCGAAGCGGAAGTGAACAGCCGCGGCCAGCGTTCGCTCAACGCCGGTGGCAACCCGCCGCCCCAGCCGAACCCGGCCGTTGAGGCTGCACTGGAAGCATCGGGCCGTCGCCGCAACCTGACCCTGCAAGGGTAATCTTTCGACAACACACAGACTTGCTACACACAAGAACGAGGCCGGCACACCGGCCCCTCACCTTGCACCGGCATTTCCAGCGTAACCGGAAATGCCCGCGCAGCAAAACGCCGCCCGTGATGGGCGGCGTTATTTTTTTGCGCAGATGTGATATTTTTAATCGCGGCACAGCGCGAGACTTTTAATCACGGCGCGGCGCGGGCGGCACATTTGCAGGTTTGGCCGCAGGCGCGGCAACGTCAAAAGCAGGATGCGGCGCAGATTTAAAACGCGCAACATCCGCATCATCCCATTTCACCATTTCCCACGGCACAGCGGCGCTGGCCCCGCGGAAAGCGTCATAGGCTTTGAGCGCGAGGTTTTTACCATGCGCGCCGGTAAATTCCCATGCCTTGTCGAGCGGGCGCAGCGTGTTAAACGCCGCAGTTTTGACAGATGGCGATGCATATTTACGCGTAACAATGGTGGCTAGCTGCGACCCCATAATCAGCCCCGCATTCAGCGCACGGAAATAAGGCACGCCCATGGCGGCATCGCCCACCATGAACCAGCCGCGGCCCTGTTTGACCACCGCGAATTTTTTGGCGGCATAAACGGATAATGTCAGTTTGGAAAGCTTGGCCGAACCTGCGGCATAAACCTCGCCCGCTTTTTCCGCGCGGACATTCATGTATGTTTTTATATCCTGCCGCAAAGATTCAGGCAGGCGCGCATCACCCACGCCCAGCGGATTTTTAAACCCCGCCTCCGGTATGGCGGCATAGGTATCGGCATCCACAAAAAACCGCAGCGTGACGGGCGTTTTGCCTTCTTTTTCACGGCCCACATATTCAAACACCATGTTGGACAGCAGTTTATTCGCCTTGTATTGATCGCTGAGGAAATCAAGCGTGCCGGCGCGGCCTTCGGCCTGATATTTTACCTCTGTCACATATTGCATAGGGTAATCGGTAACGGATTCTTCGCCCAGCAAGGCGCGGCGCATACCGCTATGCGCGCCATCGGCAGCGATAAATGTTTTGCATTGCGGATTTTCCGCCATCGCCTGTTCCGGCGTATCAATGCGGCGCAAAACCGTTTCGATGCCCAGCGCCTTCGCCTGATCTTTCAGCGCATGTTCCAGATCGTTAGTGCGGATAAAAACTGTGCCCGTGCCCGCCGCAGCCTTGAAAGAATTGGCGCGTTTTTCGCCCAGAACCTCGCGCAGGAATTGCGCCTCGGCTTCGTCACCGGTTTTTTTGGCGTAAACATTCATGGAAAAATTTTCGAGCCGCAGGATATGGCTGCGCTGATATTCGCCGTAGCGTTCGTAAATACGCACATGCGTATCGGGCGCGCGTTTTTTTACCTGTATCGCCGTCCATAGCCCGACCGGCCCGCCGCCGACAATAACAACATCCGCATCCCGCGCCTGCGGGGCAGGACGGGACATATCAGGCGCGGCATCATGGGGCGTAGTCATAGAAAATCACTCCGGCAAACAAAAAAATGAATACCGCAGAGACTATGTTCACTTTTACATTATGTCAACGCGCGGTAAGTTACTGAATACCCAGGGCTTTTTTCCACAGATCCGTCGGCAGGATCAATTTACGGCTTTGCAAATCGAAAAAACCCATGGTGAAAACAGCCGCGCAGCAAACTTCGCGGCTGCCGTCCGGCAGGGTGCGCACCATATCTTGCTCCAGCTTGGCAATTTTACCTTCTTAGGATACCAGACGGCTTTCGACCTCTACCGTTTCGCGCAAAAGCACTTCGCGCAGGAATTTCACCGTGACGTCCAGAAAGACTGGGCTTTGCTGGTATAGCCGGATTTCGCGCACACCATAACCGCC
>JAVEWI010000018.1:0-12013 GCA_034004625.1 Bdellovibrionales bacterium | reverse complement strand
TTGACGCCCACCATCAACATCACGAATGGTTTTGCGTCCATATCGAACAAAGGTTTTTCCACCGGCAACAGAATTTTTTCAATTTCATCGGCCAAAGCCAGACGGATTTCATCGCCGGTGACTTCTTTGTCAAAACGGTTTTTGGCAATTGCCTGCGTCAAACGCGCTGCCGTTGCGGGGCCTAAATCAGCCGTGATCAAAAGTTCTTCCAGCTCATCAATCGCGGCCTGGTCCAATTTGCGTCTGGTAAAAATCCCCGCAATGCCGTCGGTAATTTTATGCGACGACAGGCTAAGCCCGGATTTAAGCCGCGCGAACCATCCTTGGGCTTCGGGTTCTTTTTCAGGCTCTTTTTCTGTGGCAGTTTCGGTCTGAATATCTTGTTCAACTTCCGGCGCGGCATCGGCAATCACAGTTTCAAGCGCAGATTCTATAACCGCCGCTTCTTCTTCGGTCACCAGCGCGGATACGATATCGGCATCCAAAGCGGTATCAAGAGCCGTTTCAACGGGTGTTTCAGCAACGTCCTGCGGCTGTTCTTCTTTTTTCTTTTTGTTAAAAAACCAAATCACAGCACTCTCCCTTTGATCACGCCGTCTTCGGCGGATTCGGCCATAATGCGCACCAAAGCGCCCGCAGGCACGTCACGGTCAAAAGACACTTCGCTGAAATACGGTGTGCGGCCACGGTTGTTTTTTTCCGCCAATACCATCAATTCACGCCCGACCAATGCGGCGCTGTGTTTTGCCACTTGCTGCGCGCCCAGATCGCGCAAACGCTTGGCGCGTTCCTTGCGCAGGCCGCCATCCACCTGCGGCATACGCGCGGCGGGTGTGCCGGGGCGCGGCGAATAAGGGAATACATGTAAAAACGTCAAATCGCATTCGCGCACGGCGTTAAATGTATTTTCAAACATCTCGTCCGTTTCGGTCGGGAAACCCGCAATAATATCCGCGCCGAACACAATATCAGGGCGCAGCGATCTTGCTTTTTCGCAGACTTTGATAAGATCGGGGCGCAGGTGGCGGCGTTTCATGCGCTTCAACACCATGTCGTCCCCCGCCTGCATCGACAAATGCAAATGCGGCATGAAACGTTCTTCCTGCCCGATCAAATCCCACAGGTCATCGTCAATTTCAACAGGGTCGAGCGATGACAGGCGCAGGCGTTTCAAATCCGGCACCAAAGCCAGCATGCGGCGGATCATCTGCCCCAAGCGCGGCTGTCCCGGCAAATCAGGGCCGTAGGATGTAATATCAACACCGGTCAGGACAACTTCGTGATAACCGTGTTCGACCAGACGGCGCACCTGATCCACAATTTCGCCCATGGGGACGGAACGCGAATTGCCGCGACCATAGGGAATGATGCAAAAAGTGCAGCGGTGGTCGCAGCCGTTTTGAACCTGCACAAAAGCGCGCGCATGGGATTCAAACCCCGAAATCATATGCCGCGCCGTTTCCTTGACCGACATAATATCGTTCACGACCACGCGTTCGGTTGCGGGTTGCAACCATGTTTCTTCTTTCAGCTTCAGGTCATTGCCCATGACCTGATTAACCTCCGGCATGTCTGAAAAACTTTTCGGGTTTACCTGTGCCGCGCAGCCGGTGACGATAATCTTCGCATCCGGATTTTCGCGCCGCGCACGGCGAATGGCCTGACGCGCCTGACGTTCCGCTTCGGATGTCACGGCGCAGGTATTGATGATGATGGCGTCTTTCAATCCGGCCTTGGCCGCATGCGCTTTCATGACTTCGGATTCATAAATGTTCAGCCGGCAACCGAATGTCACCACGCGCGGGCCATCCGCGCCCTGCTGCGCCAATTGGGTTTCGGCATCGGGGAGTTCTAGCGCCTCTTCTTTATGCTCGCTCGGGCGCGTGATGATTTTTATGTCGTCCATTTTCTTTTGCTTCATGCCGTTTGGGCTGTTCAGGTTTGCGCGGCCATTACGGATTTGCGCAGCAGGGCGGTACGGGTAAACAGGATACCGGTGCCGATAATCACCATCGCCCCCGCCCATGTCCATATATCGGGCGTTTCCTGCCAGATGACATAGCCCATCAGGGCGCTCCAGACAATATTAGTATATTGAAAAGGCATCACCATAGATGCCGGCGCGCAGCGAAAAGCCGAATACATCAAAAACATAGCAAAAACATCCGCCGCCGCGCATCCCAAAAACAGAGGAATGTCGGCCATATCCACGGCCTGCCACTGCCCGCCGCCAAAAACCAAAGCCCCCGTCACCACACTGGCCGCCAGATAAAAATACAGCATAACAGCGGCGGTATGTACGCTGCGGCTCATTTTTCGCACCAAAACCTGGCTAACCGCCAGCGCGGCCGTACCGCAAAGCGCGACCACAACCGGAAAAACCGCCCCCGCTTCCCCCATGTCCCCGCCCGGGCGCAGCACCAGAAGAATACCGGCAAATCCCAGCAGGATCAGGCTGACCTGCCCGCGCGACAGCCTTTCGCCCAGAAAAACAAAGGATAATCCCGCCACCAACAAGGGGGATGCGGCCACCACCGTGCTGATCTGCGCCAATTGCCCATGCCCGAAAGCATAAAAAAGTGTCAGGCAGGATGTCAGCGCCGCAACAAGATAGACCAGCAAAAGCGGACGCACCCGCCGCGCCCAATGCAACCGTCCGCTGAAAACCATCCACCCGCCCACCGAAAAAAAACCGCAAATGGCATTTATAAAAACAATCTGTAAAATTGAATATTCAGCAAGGGTCAGCCATTTGACCACCACATTCATGACCGACAGGCAAAGGGCGGAGCCGAGCATGAAGCCAATGCCCAAACCTTGCCGCTGAATATCAGGCAGCGCCGGTGCCGTCATGCACCAAAACCTTGGACGAAAGCGGCAGAGAGATTTCCCGTAAATACTTCCGCCACCGCACCGGTCATCAAAACATGGTCGTCTGCCTCGCGCCATTCAATATCCAGAATCCCGCCCTCAAGCGTCACGCTAACCTTGCGTCCGGTCAGACCGCGGCGCGCCGCCGCGACGGCAACCGCGCATGCGCCGGTACCGCAGGCACGGGTAATGCCCACACCCCTCTCCCATACCCGCATGGTAACGGCCGAAGGACTATCCACCCGCACAATCTCCACATTGGTTTTTTCGGGAAAAAGCGGATGTGTTTCAACCAGCGGCCCCAGTTTTTCCAGCGGGATATCATCCAGCTGCTGCACAAAGAAAACCGCATGCGGGTTGCCCACATTGACTGCCACAGGATTTTTTAAAACCCCTTGCGTCAGATTCAAAGAAAGTGTGTCTTCTGATTGACTTAAAGGAATATTCTGCCAATCCAGTCTAACTTTACCCATATCCACGCAAACGCGGCCAGCGCCCGCACGGCTGGCCCTGAGCTGCCCCGCCACAGTTTCCAGCGTCACGGCATCAGATCCGCTTTCACGCATCAAAACATCCGCTACACAGCGGGTGGCATTGCCGCAAGCGCCGACTTCGCTGCCATCACTGTTAAAAATACGCATAAAAACATCGGTTCCCGCATTTTTTGGCGGATCCATTATGACCATCTGGTCGAAACCGATGCCCGTATGGCGGTCGCCCATCTGGCAAATAGCCTCTGTGGATAAATACAAAGGCACACCGGCACGACCGTCAAAGATGACAAAGTCATTGCCAAGCCCGTGCATTTTCAAGAATGTTTTACTCACATCAACACCACGATCTCTTTTTATTTAAACCACAACATTTTAACTCTTTTTTCTCAACTAAAATATTGAAATTTGTTGAAAAAATTGCACATAACATTGTGAAGGTATATTGCCTTTTGGCGTTTTCAAAGCATATAATCACCGCAGATTCTTACATCTTTGAAAACATTAAAAATGCACCGGCACAACCGGCGCACTAACGTAGTAGAGGGAACCTCATGCGAAGCGAAGCCAACGAAAATCCGAAATTCAAAAACATGCAAGGCAAAGCCGCGATCATCGCGATTGTCGCGCTGCTGGTTATTGCCGCTGCTGTTTTCATGTTTGTTCCCGCACCGGGCACGCCCAAGGCACCGCAAGAAACGTCACAGGCAAGCGGCACCGAAACAGCTTCCAGCCTGTCGCATGGCACGCTTGACGCCGATGCCGAAGAAAGCGAAGTCGCTGCCTATGCCGATGCCGCAGACGAACAAACCGCAGAAGAACGCCTTGCCGCTGCCGCACAAGCAGAAGCCGCAGAAGCCAGTGAAGAAGCCCGTGAAGAAACCGGCGTATCCGGCGATGCCCCCGCAAATGAAACTGCCGCCACGGCCGACAGCGCGGATGCAGCCCCCCGCACCGCAGATGCAGAAGAAGTTGAAAGCCTGCTGAACGCCCCCAAGGCTCTGACCGTCAACATCCTGCGCGCGACTGATGACCGTGTTCTGGGCCGCGATGATGCCCCCATCACCGTGATCGAATATGCATCCATGACCTGCCCGCATTGCGCGAAATTTCATAATGAAATCCTTCCCGCTGTTAAACGCGACCTGATCGCCACGGGCAAAATCCGCATGATCGTCCGCGATTATCCGATCGACAACTATGCCCTGCGCGCCGCCATGATGGCCCGCTGCGCCCCGAACGAAAAATATTTCGATCTGGTCGAAGTCCTGTTCAAAAACCAGACCAAATGGACAAAAAGCGACAACCCGCTGCGCGCCCTTGCCCAATACGGCAATCTGGCGGGCATGGATGACGAATTCATCACCTCCTGCATGACCAATGCCGAACTGGAAGCCGCCTTGCTGAAACGCCAGCGCGACGCCCAGACGCTGTACCGTATCCGTTCTACCCCGACGTTTGTATTCAACGTGCGCGGTCAGGAAAACGTGCGCCAGCTGGTCGGCCCCGATAACGCGCAGCAGTTCACGGAAATCGTAGACAAGCTGCTGAACGCAAGGTAATCGCAAGATGGTTCAGTTTAACAGGCTCCGCCTCTCCGGCTTTAAATCCTTCGTCGAGCCGACCGAACTTGAAATCGGTCAAGGCTTGACGGGGATTGTCGGCCCCAACGGTTGCGGCAAATCCAACCTGACAGAAGCCCTGCGCTGGGTCATGGGTGAAAACTCGCCCAAGCGCATGCGCTCTTCCGGCATGGATGACGTTATTTTTAACGGTACCGACAACCGCCCTGCCCGTAATACGGCAGAGGTGTCATTGCTTCTCGACAACAGCGACCGCCTTGCGCCGGCCGAGATGAATGACGCGGACGAGCTGGAAGTATCCCGTAAAATTGAACGCTCCGTCGGCTCCACATATAAAGTCAACGGCAAGAACGTGCGCATGCGTGATGTGCAGATTTTGTTCGCGGACAGCTCTATCGGTTCGCATTCCCCCGCGCTGGTATCGCAGGGCCGCGTCGCCGACATGATTAATGCCAAACCGACCCAGCGCCGTATGGTTCTGGAAGAAGCCGCAGGCATTTCCGGCCTGCACGCCCGCCGCCACGAAGCGGAATTGAAACTGCGCGCCGCGGAAACCAACCTGCTGCGCGTCGAAGACGTTCTGGGCGCCATGAATACGCAACTGGAAGGCCTCAAGAAACAGGCACGTCAGGCATCGCGTTACCGCAATCTTTCCGGTCATATCCAGACCGCCGAAGGATCCATGCTGTACCTGCGTTTCCAATCCAGCCAGATTGCGGTCACCAATGCCCTTGCCGCTTTTGACCTGGCCGAAAACACCGTGCGCGAAAAAACGCTGGAAGTCACATCGCTGACCACCCGGCAAACCGAAGCGGCAACCGGCCTGCCCGAATTGCGCCAGTCGGAAGCCGAAGCGGCCGCCGCTCTGCAACACCTGAAACTCGCCTATGGCACGCTCGAAAACGAAGCGCGCCTGGTAGAGGAAGAACGCAGCAAATCCGCCAATCTGCTGTCGCAATACACCCGCGACATCGCGCATGAAAACGCGCAAAAAGGCGAAGCCGGCGCAACCATCGCCCGCCTGGCCGAAGAACGCGCCGGACTGGAAGATGAATCCGCACGTCAGGGCGAGCTGGAAGAAGAAGCCCGCATCCTGCGTGACGAACATCAGGCATCGGTTGAAAAAAGCGAAACCGAACTGACGCTGCTGACCGAAGAAACCGCCACGCAAGAAGCCGCACGCGGCGCCGCGGAACGCCAGATTGCCGATCTGGAACGCCGCCTTGCCCAATTGCAATCGCGCAAGACGGATCTGGAATCGCAGCATGAACGCCTGCTGGAAAACACCCCCGGCAAGGCGGAGCTCGACACCCTCGGCAGCGACATTACCGCAGCCGAAGGCCTTTACCAGCAAGCCACCGCCGCGCTTGATACAGCTGAAACCGACCGCGCCGCCGCAGACCAGCGCGCGCAGGAAACCGCCGATGCGCTGCAAACCATTCAACGCAGCTTTGCCCAATTGACGGCAGAGGCCGATGCCCTGCGCCGTATCCTGCGCAACCCGCAGGAAGGTTACCAGCCGGTCATCGACCTTCTCAACGTGGATGCAGGTCTTGAAAAAGCCCTCGCCGTTGCGCTGGGTGATGATTTGCAAGCCGCGCTTGACGGCAATGCACCTATTTTCTGGCGCGAACTGCCCGAATATACCGATGCCGCATCCCTGCCCGGCAATGCACGCCCGCTGTCGATCTCCGTTCAGGGGCCCAAGGCGCTGGCGCGTATCCTGTCGCAAATCGGTATTGTCGAAACCACAGGCGAAGCCGAAGCGCTGATGCCCGACCTGAAACCCGGCCAATGCCTCGTCACCCGTGACGGTGGCGCATGGCGCTGGGACGGTCTGGTTGTATCGCCCGATGCAGAAAACGCCGCGGCCATCCGTCTGGAACAGAAAAACCGTCTGGCCGATCTGGAATCCGAAATCGACGCCATGCAAACCCGCGTGGATACGCTGCGCAGCGATGCGGAAACTGCCAAGCAAACGCGCACCGCCGCGATTGACGCCGTGGCCACCGCCCGCACCGCCAACCGTCAGGCCGAAGAAAGCCTGAACGGCCTGCGCCGCCGCCACACCGCGCTCAGCAACCAGCTGACCGAAGTCACGGCGAAATTGTCGAGCCTGACCACATCCATCGAAGCCGCCGCGCAGGATATTGAATCCGCGCAAGCCTCGCTAGACGAAGCGCGCGGCACGCTGTCCGCCCTGCCCGAAACGACCGAAAGCCGCGAACGCATTGCGGCGCTGAAAACCACCGTTTCGCAGCTGCGTCAGGAGCTCGCCAACCAGCAAGCCGTCTATGCCGATGTACGCCGCGCCGGTGAAAACCGCGCCCGCCGTCTGGGCCAAATTGCCAGCGATGTCGAAAGCTGGAACGCGCGTCTGGAGCGTGTGGACGAACGCCTGCTGGAGCTGGAAGAACGCATTACGCAAACGCAAGCCGTTCTGGATGACCTCGCCGGCCGCCCCGCCAAGATCGAAGCGGAACAGCAGGCGCTGATCGGCCAGATTACCGAAGCGGAAGACCGCCGCAAAGCCGCCGCCGACATTCTGGCGGAAACGGAAAATAACGCCAACGATTTGCAACGCACGCTGCGCGCCGCTGAATCCGACCTGTCAGATGCACGCGAAGCCCGCGCCATGGCACAGGCGAATGTCAGCAATACGCAGCACAGCCAGTCCGGCATCGAAGCCACCATCTTTGAGAAATTCAGCTGCACGCCCGAAGAGTTGGTGGCAAAGCTGGAATTAAATGTCGAAGAACTGGGCGAAGCGGACAGCTGGCAATCCAAGCTGGAACGCCTGCTGCGCGAACGCGACAACATGGGCCCCGTCAACCTGCGCGCCGAAGTCGAAGCGCAGGAAATCACGGACCAGATGTCCACCATGGATACGGAACGTGCCGATCTGGTTGCCGCCATCGACAAATTACGCGAAGGCATCAACAAGCTGAACAAGGAAGCGCGCGAGCGTTTGCTGGCGGCTTTTGATACCGTTAACAACCATTTCCAAAAACTGTTCACCCGTCTGTTTGGCGGCGGTGCGGCTTACCTGAAACTGGTCGAAGCGGACGATATTCTTGACTCCGGTCTTGAAATCTATGCCCAGCCGCCGGGTAAAAAACTCACCGTCCTGTCGCTGCTGTCGGGTGGTGAACAGACGCTGACCTCTATTGCGCTTATTTTCGGCATGTTCTTGACCAACCCCGCGCCCATCTGCGTGCTGGACGAGGTTGACGCCCCGCTGGACGAGAGCAACGTTGACCGTTACTGCACGCTGCTGGAAGATCTTGCCAAAGAAACCAGCACACGTTTCATCGTCATCACCCACCACCGGATGACCATGACGCGCATGGACCGCCTGTATGGCGTCACCATGAGCGAACGCGGCGTGTCGCAGCTGGTTTCGGTTGACCTGAAACAGCATGAACTTGATCTTGAAAGCCTGGCGGCTTAATCTCCGCTTTGTTTTTAAACACAAAAAACCCGCCCATTTCCGGCGGGTTTTTTTGTGCCCCGCGACAAAAACGTGACAACGGCAAATATTAACAAAGCGTAAATTTTATCCCCCGTTTTAGCGTTTTACGTTATGATAAGGCCAGAAAGCCGAAGGCGGCATTTTCCGTCCGGCGCGGGAGAGATTCATGAAAAACAAATATGATATGCCCTGCTATTTTGCTTTTGCCCTTTGCGCCGTTTTATTATCGGGATTGTTTCTATCACACAGCGCACATGGCGCCCCGCAAGACATGAACGCCCTGCCCACTTGCGAAATCCGCGGCACGATTTCCGAAGTGAAAATCAAAAAATCTGCCGTGCCTTCGCTTTTGGTTGAAAATGAAACGCTGATTACCGTGGACGTGCAGGAACGCAAAGCCCGCAGCGGCAATGCGCCCTGCAAAGAACAAAAAATAGCCGCAGAAAAACGCACCTATAAACTGTGCAGTCAGGATCAGGTTCGCGCAGGTGATACCGTTGACGGCACCGAAGCATTGTCGACAGGCCCCACCGCCACTACGCCTGCGGGCTGCCTGTTCGACCTTGTGGTTGTGACCCAGAAAAACTGACGACACGTAAAACACGCATAATAAAAAAGATGAAATCATTTTTCCGCTGGCGTAGGATACGCGCCGGAGGATAAGCCTATGAGCCACGTTGTTGCCGCCCATTTTATTGTTGCTGCACTATACAAATTCGCACGCATTGAAAATACCGAACAGGTACAGTCCGCTTTGCACAGGATTTGCGAAGAAAACAACATTTGCGGCACGCTGCTGATCGCGCATGAAGGCATCAACGGCACCATCGCCGGCAGCCGCAGCGGTATTGACGCCGTGCTGCACCACATCCGCCGCATGCCTGGCTTTCAGGATCTGGAACACAAGGAATCCCACGCCAGCGAACAGCCGTTTTACCGCATGAAAGTGCGCCTGAAAAAAGAAATCGTTACCATCGGCCTGCCCGATGTTGACCCGAACGAAACCGTGGGCACCTATGTTTCCCCCGCCGAATGGAACGATATTATTTCGGATCCTGAAACCGTGGTCATTGATACCCGCAACGATTACGAAATAAAAATCGGCACATTTGAACATGCCGTCAATCCGCAAACGGAATCTTTCCGTGCCTTTCCGGACTATGTGCAGCAAAACCTAGACCCCGCCAAAAACAAAAAAATCGCCATGTTCTGTACCGGCGGCATCCGCTGTGAAAAGGCATCGGCCTATATGAAGAAACTGGGGTTTGAAGAAGTTTACCATCTCAAAGGCGGCATCCTGAAATATCTGGAAGACATGCCCGCGGAAAACAGCCTGTGGAAAGGCGAATGTTTCGTATTCGACCAACGCGTGGCGGTAAAACACGGGTTGGAAGAAGGCAGCTATATCCTCTGCCCGTCATGCCGCCACCCCGTGGGGCCGGACGACGTCACAAGCGATAAATATATCGAAGGCATCGCCTGCCCGCATTGCCATGACAGTTTGAGCGAAGACCGCAAAACGCGTTCCGCCGAACGGCAAAAACAAATCGCCTTGGCCGAAGCGCGCGGCGAAAAACACATCGGCGCGGTTTATAACCCCGAAGGCGAAGACGCGGTTTAAATCAACCGATCCACCCCGCGCGGATCACGGCCAAAGACCCCACGGCCACAAAAGCCCAGAGCAACAACCCCAGCGCCAAAGGCCGCCAGCCCAGCGATTTAAACGCCGCGCGCGTGATGGTGGCGCCGATTAAAAACAGCGTGACCGACATGCCGCGCTTCGCCGCAAAAACCACCCATTCGCTGATACCGGAAATCTGCGGCACATAGGTAAACAGCGCCGCCACCGCCAGAAACGCCGGAATAAACCACGGGAATTTCATCCCCGGCAGCGGGCTTTTGCTGGCGTGGAAACGCAGCGCCATAAAAATCCCCGCACCAATCGCCAGCGGAAAAATCCACAGCGCCCGCGCCATTTTCAAAACCACGGCAGTATCCAATGCATCGCCGCCATAGGCCTGCGCCGCGCCCACAACCGAACTGGTATCATGTATCGCCAGCGCCGCCCATAAACCGAATTGCATATCGCTGAGCCCCAGCGCATGCCCCACGGGCGGAAAAACCAGCAAAGCCACGGCATTCAAAACAAAAACAATGGCAAGCGACATCGCCACAGCCTCCACCCGCGCGCGGATGGCGGGCGCCATGGCCACAATCGCGCTGCCGCCGCAAATGGCGGTGCCGACGCTGACCAGAATAGTCGTATCCCCCGCCGTGCGCAGCATACGGCCCAGCCACAAACCGGCCGCCATAGCCGCGGCAATCCCCACGATGGTATAGACAAGCCCGTCTGCCCCCGCCTGCAAAACCGCGTGCAAATTCATGCCCGCGCCCAAACCGGCGATGGAGAAGGCCAACGTCCGGCGCGATGTTTTCATGCACAGATCAAGCGCGGGATTGCCCACCACCAGTGCAATAAACATCCCCGCCGCCAGCGCCATGGGCGCCGTCACGACAGGCAAAAGGCAAAGCAAAAGCCCTGCCCCCATCAAGACACGAAAAACCACCATACGCAGATGCATTATTTATCTTCCTTTTTCGGCGTGGTGATTTTAACCACAGCAGAAGGCGCAGAGTCGGTGCTGATGCCGGTGCCGCAACCGCCGCCCTGTTCGCAGGCGCGGCAACGATCGCGCTGGTTTTCCATCTTGGCGTGGAAATCTTCGCTATCGCCGTATTCGATAAATCCCAGATAGCTGCTATGCGCATCCTTGATTTTTTTCGCGTGTTTAATGGGGCACCAGAATTGTTCGGTGCGCCCCGCAACTTCACGCGTATAGGCAATGACGCCATTGCCGTATTCGCAGTAAATGCAGTTCAGTTTTTCAATCCAGTTAAGATAGGACAGATATTTGCGGTCCATCACCACATATTCGCTGCGTTTGACCAGCGGAATGCCATAGACGCGGAAACAAATATGCTGATAGACCGTCACGAATAAATCCATCAGCGAAAAGGGAATGATAAGACTGTAAATCACCGGCGCCGTCACGATGTATCCGATTTTTGACGTGCGCAGGAATTTGGATATTTTCATGCGCAGCGCGCGGTGGCGCTCGGCGACTTCGTGTTCAAAAACAACGCGGCGTTGTTCTATTTTATAGCGGAAGGCTTCGCGTTTGCTGTCGATTTCATGTTCGATTTCATCCTGCAACGTTTCGATACGTTCTTTCAGGTTCGCGATGATTTTTTCCATGCCAGACGCCCCTATCCCTTGCCTCTTTTCACATCAGCCCCTACCTTATACCAAAGCATAGGAGTTTCCGATGGAAAAAGCGGCGTTTGGCGCAGGGTGTTTCTGGGGTGTGGAACTTGCCTTCCGCCAGATAGAAGGCGTCACGGATGCCGCCGCCGGATACATGGGCGGCGATACGGATAACCCCACATACAAAGACGTCTGCACAGGGCAAACAGGCCATGCCGAAGTTGTAGAGGTCACGTTTGACCCCGCCGTTGTCAGCTATGCCGCCTTGCTGGATCTGTTCTGGCGTTGTCACAACCCGACCGAGCTTAACCGCCAGGGCCCCGATATAGGC